>NZ_JBGCUM010000041.1:0-51976 GCF_054177665.1 Roseateles sp. P5_E8
CGTCAAGGGCGTAGGGCCGGTGACGATCATGACGCTGACCGCGGCGCTGCCGGAACTGGGTCGGCTGCAACGGCGCCAGATCGCCAAACTGGTCGGCGTGGCACCGCTGGCCAACGATTCCGGCACGCGCCAGGGTAAGCGGCGCACCTGGGGTGGGCGTGCCGATGTCCGCGCGGTGCTGTACATGGCCACGGTCTCGGCGATCGTTCACAACCCTGCGATCAAGGTCTTCTACGCACGCCTGGTCGCRGCCGGCAAGGCCARGAAGGTGGCSCTTGTGGCCTGCATGCGCAAGYTGCTCACCGTGATCAATGCCATGTTGCGCGATCAAGCCACTTGGGACGCTGTCAAGCATCTTCAAACCCCTTCTGGGGCTTGACGCCAGACACAGTTGCTCGGGGGCTGAGGCCGGACACGGCGAGTCCAGTGGACTCGCCGTGCCTGCCGAAGCGCTGCGGCCACTGGCCGCGGCGCGGTCCCGGCCAAGGTACTCCTTGGACGAGGGGCTCCATCTAGCGCCGGATTGGCGAGCCGCCGCGCCAGGCCGGGTCCGACCAGCGCTGGAAGGCGCCCAGCAGCGCCGGCTCGGCCGACTGCCGCTCCACGGCCAGGCCAGCCAGCGTGACGACCTCGAAGCTGCGGCGGTACTTGCCCTCGGCGCGGAACTCGCGCGCCACCAGCATCTGCGTGCCGCCCGGCACCCAGCCGGCGAACTCGGCCACGCCCAGGCCGGGCTGGGCCGGCGCCGGGGGCATGACCTCGATGCGCCAGCCGTCCCTGTCCTTGATGAACAGCCACAGCTCGCGCCAGCCATCCAGCGGCTGCACGGCCACGGCCAGCGCACGGCCCTCGCGGTTCAGCGAGGCCGAGGCCAGCGCCACCTGGCCGTAGCTGCAGCGGCGTGCGGCCAGCTTGTTGGCCACCTTCAGTTCCACGCAGCGCTCGCCCTCGGCACCGGCTTGCAACGCCAGCTGCACGGCGCCGAAGTCGCGCGCCGCCGCGCTGCTGCCCAGCCAGCGCGCGGCGTTCACGCGCATGGCGGCGTCGCTGTAGGCGACCTGGTCGTCCTCGGTCAGCTCGGTCGGGGCGAGGCCGGCGAACTCGGCCAGCGCCTGCGGCTGCACCGCGTCGCCACGGCGTGCCTGGGCAAAGGCCAGGCTGGCGGCAACGGCCGCACGGCGCATCAACAGGCGGTTTTTCCAGTGCGGCGCCAACGTGGCCGCGTCCACCTGGGCCAGCACCTGCTGGCGCCATTGGTCGCGCGCGTCCTGCTCACGCACGGTGGCACGCGGGTTCAGGCAGTCCGCGCGCGTCAGCGCCAGCGCGGCGCGCACGCGCTGCTCAGGCGTGGCGGCCGTGGCCAGCAGTCGGCGGAAGGCCTCGCCGTCGTAGCAGATCTGCACGCGGCCGTCTTCGGCGCCCACGGCATCCAGCTGCTCAAACTTCAGGCCGTAGCGCGCGGCCACATCCATCTGCGCCGCGAGCTGGCCTTCGCCGAGCTTGGCATCGCGCAGCGAGGCGCGGTCGGCGATGCGTTCGGCAAATGTGGCCATCGCGTCCAGCGCCTCGGCGCCACCGGGGCCGGCCATCTCCGCAGGCGTGGCGGCCTGCACATAGGCGGCGGCCAGACCGAGGCCGAGGCCCTCAGTGCCGAACTGCTGGCGAGTCAACCGGAGCTGGGCCAGCAGCTCAGCGCTGGCACCGTCACCACGCGGCATCAGCAGGACCTGGCTCTTGCGCAGCCAGCCGCCGCGCTCGCGGCGGTAGTCCCACACCTGCCAGTGGTCGCCGCGCTCGGCGCGGATCTCCAGCGCCTCGCCACGGCCCATCTGGGCCTGAAGCGAGGCACTGTCGCGCGGCGCACCGCGCAGCGGCGAGTCCTGCGAGACAAGGCCGGCACGAGGGAAGTCGGCCGGCGCAGCCTCGGCCTTGGTGATGACCACGGCAGCCACTGCGGCAGCAACAACGATCAGGGCAAAACGACGCATGGCGGCTTACTCCTGCTCCGGGTTGGCGGCGGAAGGCGCGGCCTTGGGCGCAGGCACGCCGGCCAGCAGCGCGCTGCCGATGAAGCCGCCCGAGCCGGGCGGGGCGATGATGACCTGCACCTTGTCCGAGAGCTTGTCGGCCATGGCCTTCTGCACCAGCAGCGGGTGGCGCGTCAGCAGCTCGCCCTCGGTGGCCATCTGGCCGGCATTGGCCTTGCCCGTCTGCGTGATGCGGTAGGCCTCGGCGTCGGCCAGCTTCTGGCGTGCTTCGGATTCAGCGGCTATCTCGATGCGGCGCGCCTTGGCTGCACCTTCGGCCTGCTGCACGCGCGCGGCGCTGTCGGCCTGCGCTTCCAGCGCGCGCTGCTCGATCTGCTTTTGCTTGAAGGGCAGCACATGCTTCATGGCCTCCTCCTGCGCCTTGGCGGCGATGATCTGCTCGCGACCAGCGGCCTCGGCGGCCGTCTCGCGGCGCACCTTGTCGGCGGCGGCCTCGAACTCGGTCTGCTTGACCTTTTTGTCGGCGATCTCCAGCGTGTAGCGCATGCGCTCGCTGGCCAGGCTGTCGGCCAGCATGCGGTCCATGCCCTGGCGGTAGTCGGGCGGCAGGTCCACCGAGCCGATCTGCACGCCCTTGAGCAGGATGCCGTCGCTGGCCAGCTTGGCGCGCAACTCGGCTTCAAGCGCGGTCGCGATCTCGGCGCGCTGGCTGGAGAAGATCTCGCGCACGGTGTGGCGGGCGATCTGCTTGTAGACGACAGCCTGCACGGCCGGCGCGATGACATCGGCCTCGATGTCGTCCGGCAGCTTGCGTGACAGCTCGGCCAGGCGGGTGGTGTCCACCGTCCAGCGCACGGTCATGTCCAGGCCCAGCGACAAGCCCTCGACCGACTGCAGCGGCGCCGGGCCGGTGGCCTTGGCGATCGCGGCGGGGCGATAGCTCTGGTCGCGCAGCGGGAAGAAGCGCACCTCGTGCAGGCCCGGGAGGGTCAGGAAGCTGCCGTCGCGGAACTCGCTGCTGCCGCCGCTGAACTGGTTGGTTCGCAGCGCGGCCTGGCCGTGGGGGACGGCTTGCAGCGGCGGGTGGGTGACGAGGACATAGCCGGCGGCGGTGACGGCCGTCAGCATCAGCAGCGGGGGCAGGGCGCGGCGCAGCGAGCGCGCGGCGTTGACGTCAACGTCGTCGGCGGCGCGGCGGAAGGCGGTGCGGATGGAAGCGGCGAGGGTCTTGAGGCGTTGCAGCATGGTGGGCTCCTTGGAGCGGTCTTGCATCGGCTTGATGCATGGCGGCCATGGTTGCGATTGCTGCGGGAAGGGACGAGAGGGGGATGGGGTGGGTGTCTTCCGTATTGGCGGAAGGATTCTTCCGCGGGGCTCGCTGCAGTGGTTTTTTGGCAAGGCCCAGCCGGGGGTTCGTCCCGGCGGCCGACCTACTTTTTGCGCCGCCAAAAAGTAGGCAAAAAGCTCTCCCCTGCGAAACCGCCCGGCATAGCCGGGTCCCCTGCGATGCTCGAAACCCGGGGCCGCACCCAACTCACTTCGCTACGCTGCGTTCAAACAAAGGGGTGCGAAGTCAGAGCTTGAAGCTCGCTGCGCTCGCGCCCCGGGCTTCTGCGCTTCTCGGCGGTTTAGAAGGGGAGGCCCCGCACAGCCCAACAGCCAACAGCCAAACCCGAAGTCCGGCCGGTGGATGTATTCCTCTTACCCCCTTTAGCCCCGCCGAGGAACGGAAGACCCGAAGCCCGCGTGCGCAGCACGCCTCAAGAACTGACTCGCGACGCTTGTTTGAGCAGAGCGTAGCGACGCGAGTTCGGCGCGGGGCTTCGGGTCTGAGTACCGCAGGGAACCCGAGCAACGCGAGGGCGGGGCGGTCGGGGGGAGCTCTTTGGTTACTTTCTGGCGGACCAGAAAGTGACTCGCCCGCCGGGGCGAAATCCCGGCACCGCACTCACGCGCCATCGCACCGCCACGACAAAAACCCCACCAAAGAGAGGATGAAACCCAACGCCTTGTCCCGCCAAGCCGGTACGCACCATCCGCAAAAAATCTCCCTGATCGCTATCCTCAACCGCGTCACACCACGGGGAGAAAACCGATGAAAACCACGCTCATTGCGGCGCTCTGCCTGACCGCCGGTTCAATGGCGCTCGCCGCCGAGATCACCGTGTCCGTCAGTACCGCCGATAAGCAGGACGCCGGCCAGGCGCTGGGCACCGTCCGCATCGTCGAAACGCCCTACGGCCTCGCCTTCTATCCTGACCTGAAGGGCCTGCCGCCCGGCCTGCACGGCTTCCACATCCACGAGAAGCCATCCTGCGCGCCTGCCGAGGCCAATGGCGCCACCGTGCCCGCCGGCGCCGCCGGACCTCACCTCGACCCGGCCGGCAGCAAGAAGCACGGTGAGCCCTGGGGCGACGGCCACCTGGGCGACCTGCCGCCGCTTTACGTGGGCGCCGACGGCAACGCCACCTCGCCCGTGCTGGGGCCCCGCCTCAAGCTGGCCGACGTGAAGAACCGCTCGCTGATGGTTCACGCCGGCGGCGACAACCATTCGGACCACCCGATGCCCCTGGGCGGCGGCGGGGCGCGGGTCGGCTGCGGGGTGATTGGCGGCTAGGACAGGTCTTCGTGGATGCAGAGGTAGTTGCCCTGGGTGTCCTTGAACCAGGCCGCCTTCTCGCCCATGGCCAAGCTGACCGCCGCCGACACGACCGCCGCCGTGGACCAGTTCATGGCGGCGCTGGAGCACCCCTTCAAGACCGAGCTCGAGACGCTGCGCCAGGCGATGCGGGCTGTCGACCCCGCCGTCGCCGAGGGCATCAAGTGGAATGCGCCGAGCTGGCGCACGACCGAGTACTTCGCCACGACGCATCTGCGCAGCAAGACCGGGCTCGCGCTGATCCTGCACCTGGGCGCCAAGGCCCGCGCGCTGCCGGATGGCGGGCTGGCCATCAGCGACCCGGCCGGCTTGCTGAAGTGGCTGGGCAAGGACCGCGCCCAGGTCGAGTTCAGTTCCGCCGCCGACTTCACGGCCAAGCTGCCGGCGCTGCAAACGCTGCTGCGGCAGTGGATGCGCTACGTGTGACCGACCCAGGCGCCGAACGGGCGTTGCCAGCTACTGCGGGTTCGCGCGGCTGTAGGCCAGCTCGATGCCGAATTTGTCGTCGGTCGACACGAACTCCTCGGCGGTCAGCTTGACGATGTGGCGGATCTCGGTCTTGCCCTGCGGCGTCGTCCCGTCGGCCTGGGCCGCAGGCAGATAGCGCAATTCCAGCGTGCTGCCGTTCAAGGTCCACGCACCGCTCTCGGGCACATGGCTGGCCCGCAGGTCCCGCGTTTCCGAGTACCCGGTCAGCAGGAAGCTGCCGTCGGCCGAGAAGGCCCAGGCGCTGGTTCTCTTTTCACCGAAGACAGCAACCTTGTGCTGCCAATGACCGACCAGCAGCTCGCGCTGTTGCTGGCCGGGAAGGGTCGCGCAAGACGCCATGAGCGCGGAGGCGACGAGCACGAGGACTTTGGAAACGCGCATGAAAACCCTCTCTGCTGCTGTTCGACGGCGGCGGCATCTTAGGTTGCACCACGACGCCAACTCGGCGCGGGCGCGCCGCGGAAGATTCCTTCCACGGCCGAACCCGCGCGGCTCCAGATAATCCCGCCATGCCCCGCATCGCCGTCATCGAAGACGACCCCACCACCAGCGAGCAGCTGGCCGGCTGGATTCGCGCCGCCCGCCCCGAGCTGACCGTCGACCAATGGTTTGACCGCGACGCCGCTGAGGCCGCGCTGCTGCGCGAGCGCTACGACCTCGTCGTGCTGGACATCGAGCTGGGCCGCGAGCGCAACGCCGGCGTGGCGCTGATCAACGAGATCAACAAGCAGGGCCTGGGCACGCCGGTGCTGGTGGTGTCGGCCATGCCGGCAGCAATCTATCGCAGCATCATGAAGGCGCTCGACGCCTGGGACTACCTGCAGAAGACGACCTTCGACGAAGCCGAGTTCGTCGAGACCTTCCTGGACATCCTGCGCACTGCGCGCCTGCGTGAACCCGCTGCCAAGCCAAGTGCCAAGCCCGCTGACGACAGCCTGCTGCTCGACCCGCTGAAGCAGCGCACGCCGATGTGGCGTGGCCAGCGCATCAACCTTCCACTCACCGCCCAACGCATCCTGGCGACGCTGCACGCGCGCACCGGCGAGGTGGTCAGTTATGAGGAGCTGTTCGACGTCGTCAAGAGCGGCCGCAACCGCGACAACGTGCGCAAGCATGTGGCCACCATCCGCGACGCCTTCCGCGACGTGGACCCGGCGTTTGATGGCATCGAGAACATCCCGATGCGTGGGTTCCGCTGGACTGGGGCCTGATAGCTCTACGGATGAAGCTCGGTCGCGTCGATCTTTCCATCCCCGACATGCCGCGCTTAGGCCTCGCGGCGTTTCGCAATCGCATCGTCTTCCACCTCGTCTTCATCGCGCTGGCGCTGGCCACGCTGGCGCTGGCCGTGGCGCTGCTGAACGAGGAGCGGCAACGCAATGCACAGCGTTACGAGCAGACCTTTGCCAAGTCGCTGGCCGAGGTGGTGGCCCAGCTGCGACACCCGTCCGGCCAGCTGGCGCTGCTGAACCCCGAGCCGCCGCAGGTCGGCGCCGGCTGGGTGGCGCCGCTGGTGCTGCCCTTCGGCGCCATCGACTTCGACGACGCGACCAAGGCGCAGCACGCCATCGAGATGGCCGGCTGTTCGCTGCAATACCCCGGCGGCGCCGGCCTGTGCGTGGCCGTGGGCAGCAATGCCTACGCGGGCGGCTTCGTCTACCTGGTAGCCGGCGTGGACGCGCCGCCGCTGGTGTCGCGCGAGCGTGGCGCGCTGGACATCGCCGACGTGCACCGCGTGCGCATCAGCCTGACGCGCGACGGCGCCGAGCAGCATTGGTTGGCGCCCGTCGAGATGCTGGACGCGCAGCGTGGCCAACTGCCCGGCTTCACGGTGGAGGCGGCCGGCAACGCCACCACGCTGCCGCGCAAGGCCCGTCCGCAGCGCGACTTTCGCGGCTGGGTCTGGCGTGAAGGCCCTTGCCTAGGTGAGACCGGCGAGGCTTGCCCGCGCCGCACGACGGTCTCCATTCGCCTGCCCGTCGAAGCCTTCCGCGAGGCGCTGTTCCGCCCCGGCGGGCCGCAGTGGCCGCCGGCCGACCTGGCGCGCACGGGCCTGCGCCTGGCGCTGCTGGGGCCGGGCGGCGCCACCCTGTTCGACAGCGCCACGCCCGGCGCCCAGCCGCCGCTGACGTTGGCGCGCCTGTCCGGCACGCTGTCGCCCGGCGAGACGCTGACGATCACGCGCGGCAGCACGGTCGTTGCGCTGCTGCAAGGCGCCGACGAAGCGGGTGCGCCGCCCTCGCCCTGGCTGACCGCGCTGATCCAGCGCCTGCCCGCGCCGGCCACGCCGCGCCGCCTGCAGGCGCAGGACTGGGTGACGACGCCGGCCGGCCGCTTCGAGGTGACGTTGACGGGCGACCTGCAGGGGCTGGACCGCACATTGAGCGCCAGCGCCGCCCGCCTGGCTTGGCCGGTGGGCGCGATGCTGGCGGCGCTCGGGCTGGCCTGGCTCATCATCGAGATGGGCCTGATCCGCCGCGTCGCCAAGCTGACGAAACGCGCCGCCGCGCTGTCGCACCAGCTGCAGCAGCCCGAACGCTTCGAGCTGGGCACGCTGGATGTGGCCGACCTGCGCGGCCGCGACGAACTGGGCATCCTGGCCGGCAGTCTGGCCGACCTGCTGCAGCACGCCCGCGACAGCCTGCGCCGCGAGCAGCTGCGCGCCGAGCGCGAGCACGACCAGTGGCATGCCGTGGGCCACGAGATCATGTCGCCGCTGCAATCGCTGATGCTGCTGCACGCGGCCGACGCCGACCCGAGCCGGCGCTATGTGCAGCGCATGCAGCAGGCCGTGAAGGTGCTCTACGGCCAAGCCTCACCCAGCGAGGCGCTGGCCGCCGCGACGCTGGCGGTGGGCCGGCTGGACCTGGACGCCTTCCTGCGCCAGGTGGCCGGGAACGCGGCCTATGCGGGCATAGCGGACGTGAGCTACGCGCCGGCCACCGAGCCCGTCTGGGTGCAGGCCGACGACTACCCGCTGGAAGACGCCATCACCCATGTGCTGACCAACGCCGACCGCTACCGCGTGCCCGGCACGCCCATCACGCTGGCGCTGCGGGTGGCCGGCGAGCTGGTGACGGTCGACATCCACAACCAGGGGCCGCAGATCGCCGACGGCCTGCTCGCGAGCATCTTTGATTACGGCGTCAGCGATGCCGAACCCGAGGACGGCGTGCGGCGCGGGCAGGGGCTGTTTGTGGCGAAGACGTATCTGGCCAAGATGGGCGGCAGCATTGCTGCGCGCAATGTGGTGGAGGGCGTGGTGTTCGAGATCGGGTTGAGGCGGCAATGAAGATCGCATCGCTACTGCTGACGTTGCTGCCGGGCCTTGCGCTCGCAGCGCCCCATGACGCCGAGGTCGCCGCCGTCCGCGCCCTCTATGCGCGCTTCGCGGCCGAGGCCGTCATCGACGACACCAGGACGCGGGGGCTGGCTGACGCGCCGCCGGCCGTGCTGCGCCAGCACTTCACCGAGGCGCTGTCGCGGCTGTGGTTGCGGGACCGGGACTGCGTGCGGCGCACGCGCGAATTCTGCCGCATCGACTTCCAACCGATCTGGGCCAGCCAGGACGCGGTAGGTACCACGGTGACGCTTCACTGGGACGACGGCCTCAAGCGCGTGGCGGCCACGCTGGGCCGGGTGGGTGGGCCGACGCGCGTACTGGCCTACTCGCTCACTCGCGAGCGCGGCAGCTGGCGCATTGCCGACATCGACTACGGCATCGGGCAGCCCAGCTTGCGCCAGCTGCTCGCGGCGCCAACGCAGCGGTAGCTCAACCGCGCCGCACCCGCTCCAGCAAGCTGCGCACCGCCAGCTCCGACGTCAGCGACATCTCCAGCGGCATCCGGCACAGCCCTGCTTGGCCGTATTGCAGGTTCTCGTAGACCTCGGCGGCAGCGGGCAGGTGGTCCAACAGCGCCGGCAAGGCCTCATGCCCCTGGTGTTCGCTCAGCTCAGCCGTTAGCCTTCGCACCAACAGCTGGTACTGGTGCGGGTCCGCCGCGCGGCCCTGGCCTTCCAGGCCTTGCAGCAGCTGCGCCAGGCGAACGAGGGGCAGCAGTTCAATGGGGACGGTGAGCTGGACGGTAGACGGCATGGCGTGACCCGGTGAAAGCACTTGCTGAGACCCAGATGGCTGTGTTGTCCGGGATTTCAAGGCGGGCCGCCCGCACAATGGCCGGCGCGACAGCCTAGAAGGAGCGCCATGCCCCGCGACATCGTCTACACGCCCAAGGCCGCCAAGCCGCCGCCGACGTACAGCCAGGCCGTCAAGGCGGCAGGCCTGGTGTTCGTGTCGGGCACTGCGCCGGCGGACCCGCTGACCGGGCAGTTCATCGGCAGCACCGTGCAGGAGCAGACGCGCCAATGCCTGACCAACATCGCCGCCATCCTGGAGGCGGCAGGTAGCTCCATGGACAAGCTCGTCAGCGTGACCGTCGTGCTGGCCGACGAAGACGATTTCGCCGGCATGAACGAGGAGTGGATGCTTTGGTTCCCGGCCGACCCGCCGGCCCGACAGGGCGCCAAGCTGCCGGTGCGCGTCCCGGGGCTGAAGGTGTCGATCGCGGCGATTGCCGAAGCCTGAGACGCGATTCCCGCGCGGCTGCCCGCCCCTTGCGCACATGCGCTGCCTCCCGCATACCTGTTGAAAGACGACCTGCCCATGCTCAAGACTGCCGCCACTGCGCTGCTCGCGCTGACCTTCGCCCTGCCGGCAGTTGCCGCCGAGTTGCGGGTGCCGCTGCCCGAACGTGACGATCTGATCCTGGACCTGCCCGACGGCTGGCGCGGGCAGATCCGGCGGCCCCGCGCTGACTTGCCGCCCACCGTTGCGATTTCAGGGCCGAACGCCACGACGCTGCAGATCCTGGTCACGCCCATCTGGCCCATGGGGGATGCCAAGGCACCGACGGCGAACGAGATCCGGGCCATGGTGAAGAGTGCGGCGGACAACATCCAACCCAGTGCCGTCGAGACCGACCTCAAGCTGAACGATCTGGGCGCGACGGGCAAGGTCGGCTACTACTTCTCCGCCACCGACCGCGCGCCGGAGCCGGGCGGCTTCAAGTTCCTCACACAAGGTGCTGCAGGCATGGGCGAGTTGCGCGTGACCTTCACCATCCTCGTCAACGGCGACGCGACCGAACCCACGGCCCAGGCGCTCGCCCTGCTGCGCTCGATGCGCCGCGCGCCTTCGTCGAAAACGCTGTAGTCGACGCGCAGCAAGAACTGGGTGCGCCTTGAAACTGCCCGCCTCACCTCCACGTCCAGGCGCTGCACGCTTCCCGAGGCCGACGCCGGCCTCGCCTGTTCGATGAAATCACTCGGCAAACGCGCCACCGGCCTCCGCCTCGAACGCATGCGGGCGTCGCCGCTGTACCGGGTCACCGACAGCGGCGAGGGATTCCGCAACCTGCACCCCATCCAGCCCGGCCTGCGCGACAGCACCGAGCGGCCGTCGATTGGCGACTTTCTGTGCTCCGAGGGCCGCCGCGCACCGGCCAATGAGCTGCCCTCGGTCAACCCGCTGGACGCCTGGCTCAAGCCCACCGACACGGGCCTGCGCGCCACTTGGCTGGGCCATTCCACCGTGCTCATCGAGATCGACGGCCTGCGCGTGCTGACCGACCCCGTCTGGGGCAAGCGTGCGTCGCCGTCGCAGCTGGCCGGCCCTAAGCGCTTCCAGCCCGTGCCGCTGGCGTTGAAGGCGCTGCCCAAGCTCGACGCCGTCGTCATCTCGCACGACCACTACGACCACCTCGACATCGGCACGATCAAGGAGCTGGTGAAGCTGCAAGGCGTGCCCTTCATCACCTCGCTGGGCGTGGGTGCCCACCTGCAGGCCTGGGGCGTGCCGCCGGAGCGCATCGTCGAGCTGGACTGGTGGGAACACTGGCAGGCGCCGGGCGCCGAGCTGCGCATCCATGCCGCGCCGTCGCAGCACTTCTCGGGCCGCTCGCTGACCGACCGCAACGCCACGCTGTGGTCGTCCATCGTCATCGAGACACCCAAGCACCGCGTCTTCTTCAGTGGCGACACGGGCCTGACGAGCGAGTACACCGCCATCCGCGAGCGCTTCGGGCCCTTCGACCTGGTCATGCTGGAAGTGGGCGCCTTCCACCCATCCTGGGGCGACATCCACCTCGGGCCGGAGAACGCGCTAAAGGCCTTGCAGTACCTGGGCGGGGGCGCCTTCCTGCCGGTGCATTGGGGCACCTTCTCGCTGGCCCTGCACGACTGGGATCAGCCGGCGGAGACGCTGCTGGAACTGGGCCCCAAGCAGGGCGCGCAGTTGCTGATGCCACGGCTGGGTGAGGCGGTGGAGCCGGGGCATGGCGAGGCTGTGACGCCGTGGTGGCGAGCGGCGGACGTGCCCTCGGGCAAGCGAGCGAAGCCGGTCGAGACTGAGGACCCCAGCAAGATGCCCAAGGCGATGCCTTGGCCGCTGGACTGAGTCCGGCTCAAACCGGCGGTGGGTTCGGATAGCTGACGATGAGTTCCAGCGGCGCCTCGCCGACTTGCCAGATGCCGACGACGGCGCCCTCGTACAGGTAGGCCGCCATGCCCGCCGTCATGCGCCGCCTCTCGCCGTCCGACCTGACCTCGCCCTCGCCGGACAGCACGTAGTAAACCTCGTCATGCGTCAGCGCATGCAGGCCGATGGCCGCGCCCGGGTGCAGCACGCGCTTGCGGAACTCCATGGTTCGCGGCTGCGGCGCGGCATCGCTGATGCGGTAGGCCGTGGACATGCCGATGGCGCCGTGGGGCGTCGGCTCGGTGACGCGGGTGTCGTCTTCGTGGATGACAAGCATTGCGAGCGACGCGTCAGAGGTGGGCGAACAGGATTTCCACTTCAACGGCCACCTGGTTCGCCAGGCAGCCCAGATCCTGAGGCGTCACGTCAGGGGTGAGCCACAGGCCTTGCTCCTTGTACGACAGCCCGGCATCTTGCAGGTGTTTGATCACCACCAGAGAGCGCGCCTCGGACTCGTTCGGCAGCTCGGCCGCCGCCTTTGGGAGGTAGGTGGCAACGACGGCCACTTCCGCGCGGCCGTGTTGCCGCGCGACGACCTGCGCGCGAGCGGCCAAAGTCTTCAAGGAGGCCTGTGCGGCATCGTCCAGCACCCGCTGCTTCTGTGCAAAGCACAACCAGGTGTTCACCGAGACCTTGGCCTGCGCGCTGAAGCTGCTGGCAGCAACCACCAGCGCCGCCAGCAGGCGAAGCATTGGCCTTTGAAGGTGCCGACTCGGCATAGCGCTGAACCACAAGTTGGACCAGCGGCAAGCGTAGCCGACGCCGCCCTCAGCCCGCCACCGCCATCCGCTCCGCCACCCAATCCACAAACACCCGCACCCGCGACGACAGCTGTCGTGCGTGCGGGTACATCACCGACACCGGCAGCGGCGCCGGCCGCCACTCAGGGAAGACCTCCACCAGCTCGCCGCTGGCCAGCTCGGCTTCGATGGCATAACGCGGCATCTGCACGAAGCCCAGGCCGGCCAGGCAGCAGACCGAATAGCCGGCGGCGCTGTTGACGCTGACCGGGCCGCGCAGCGTCAGGCTGCGGGTTTCGCCATCGACGGTGAAGTCGAACGGCAGGATGCGACCACCACTGCCGGCGTAGTTGACTGCGTCATGCGTGGCGAACTCCTCCAGCGTTGTCGGCACACCTCGACGCGCCAGGTAGCTGCTGCTGGCACAGGTGACCTGCGTCAGCAGCGCGACGCGCCGACCCACCATGGACGAGTCCTTGGGTTCGCCCGAGCGCAGCACGCAGTCGATGCCCTCACGCACCAGGTCCACCAGTCGGTCACCCAGGCCGATCTCCAGCTCGATGTCGGGGTAGCGGGCGTGGAAGTCGCCGAGGTAGGGCAGCACGAAGCGCAGCGCCTGCGTGCCTTGCAGGTCAACACGCAGCTTGCCGCGCGGCTTGAGCTGGCTGGCGCGGAACAGCTCCTCGGCCTCGCCCACGTCCTGCAGGATCTGCTGGCAGCGAGCGTAGTAGGCCTGGCCGTCCAGCGTCGGGCTGACATGCCGCGTCGTGCGGTTCAGCAGCCGCACGCCCAGGCGCGCCTCCAGCTGCTGCAAGGCCAGGCTGACCGAGGCGCGCGGCAACTTCAGCTCGTCGGCAGCCTTGGTGAAGCTGGCCAGGTCGACGATGCGCACGAAGAGGTGCATGGCGTCGAGTCGGTCCATTGGGCGCCCCATTGTTTAGACGAGATGGATTGTGATGTCTTGTTCCGCATCTTTATCCGATTGGGGCCGATCAATACAGTGGCTTCATCCCACCCAACCGGAGCCCCACCATGAGCCAAGCCCACACGTCTTCCTCCCCCGTCGCCATCGTCACTGGCGCCTCGCGCGGCATCGGCGCGGCCATCGCGCAGCGCCTGGCGGCGGACGGCCATGCCGTCGTCGTCAACTACGCCGGCAATCAGGCCGAGGCCGAGAAGGTGGTCGCCGCCATCACCGAGCGCGGCGGCCGCGCCATTGCCGTGCAGGCCGACGTGGCCCACGCGGACGCCGCCCGGCTGCTGTTCGACGCGGCCACCGAAGCCTTCGGCGGCGTGGACGTGCTCGTCAACAACGCCGGCGTGATGGCCAGCGACTATCCGCACCTGGCCGACACCAGCGACGCCGCCTTCGACCGCCTGTTCAACATCAATGTGAAGGGCAGTTTTTTGACGATGCGCGAGGCCGCCAAGCGGCTGCGCGCGGGCGGCCACATCATCAATTTTTCGACCAGCGCCATCGGCCTGGGCCTGCCGGGCTACGCCGTCTACGCGGCCACCAAGAGCGCCGTCGAGACGATGACCAACATCCTGGCCAAGGAGCTGCGCGGCCGCAACATCACCGTCAACGCGGTGGCGCCGGGCCCGACGGCGACGGCGCTGTTCATGGCCGGCAAGACGCCCGAGCGAGTCGAGCAACTCGCCAGGATGGCGCCGCTGGAGCGCCTGGGCGAGCCCGAGGACATTGCCGCCATGGTCAGCGTGCTGGCCGGGCCGCAGGGCGCCTGGGTGAATGGCCAGACGATCCGCGTGAATGGCGGCGTCGTCTGAACCAGGCCCGCCGGCTCAGAAGCCGAAGTTCGTCGTCACCGTACCGCCGGCTGTCACCGCCAGCGGTCCGGCGGTCTTGGTGACGCCGTTCAGGCTGGCGTTGAGCGTGTAGAGCAGGCCCGCGCTGGTGTCCGCCGCGAACACGAAGCTGGCCGGTGGCGCCACATAGGGCGCGACCGAGGGCGCCGCCGCCGGCAGCGTGAGCGCATACAGGCCCGTCGTCGAGTCGGCATTGGTCTCGGCGATGCTGATAGTGGCGCCGCCGGCGAGCTTCTGCGTGGCCGCGATGAAGGCCGTGCTGGCGGCGCCGCCGGCCATGACGCTGCCGCTGAACTGCCCGCTCAGCGCGGCCGCAGGCGCCAGCGGCGCGGCGCTGGTGCTCAGCACCGTGACCGTGCTGGCCGTGACGGGCACGCCGGTGATGACCATCGCAGCCCGCGCCGTGGCCTTGATGACGAAGTCGTAGGTGCCGGGCACCACGGGCGTCAGCACGAACTTGCCGGCGCTGTCCGGCGCGGTCGCCTTCATCACCACGCCGCCCTGCTGCAGGCTGACGACCGTGCTGCCGTTGGCGACGCTGGCGTCCACATAGCCACTGACGCCGGACAGCAGGTTGGGCACGACGCTGACGACCGGCTTGAGCAGGTATTGCCCCGACGCACCGGCCGTGACGACCGATTTGCAGGCGTCGAAATCGAGCACGAAGTCGGCCATCTGGTTGGCTGCGATGTCGATGCTGGTGTTGAGCTTGAGACCGCTTTGCTGGCCGCTGGGCGTCTTCAGCGCGGCCTCGGCACCGCCGGTGGGCACGACGCTGTTGGCCAGCGGCGTGCTGCCGCCGTTCTCGGCCAGCACCAGGCGCATCTGCGTGTAGCGCCCGGCCTCCAGTGGCGTCTGGCCCAGCGTGGTCAGCAGGCCGTTCTGCAGCGTCAGCAGGTCGAAGCGCTGCGTCGGGCCGACGGTGATGTCGGTCCAGCCGGCGTCGGTGTCGGCGGCGCTGGCGCTGGTGTGCACGCGCACCTTCTGCACCGTCACATAGACATGCTCGAAGCCGCAGGCCGGCGCGTCGGTGAGGCTGAGCTTCAAGCTGCCCTGCGTGCTGGGCATCGGTGGGGTGCCGGCATCGCCGCCACCGCCGCCACAGGCGGCCAGCAACGCGGCGGGCAAGAGCAGGTTCAGGATTCGCTGACTCATGATCGACCTCCGAAGAAGCGACGGGGCACAGATCACAAGTCTTGGCTCAAGGCGTAACGGCGCGCATCTCCAATGGCGTCGATTTGTGACCGCGCCTCGTGGGGCCGGTCGGCTCCAAAGTTCGCCGTCAAGGGCCCGGCCGAGGCGCTGCACGCCGAGCTGGTCGACGCCCCGACCCCGCCGCTGCGCCTGCCACTGGGCAGCAACACGCTGCACGCCTTTGTCGAGCGCGAGACGGCGGCCTGGCGCGGCGTGGCGGCGTCGACCGACTTCCCGCAGGGCGCCTGAGCAGGGGGCTGGGGGACAGACGCCGTGCCAGCCGGCTGGTCGCTGGCCGACATGGACAGCGGCGCCGTGCTCGTCAGCAGCCCGGTGCCGGAGCCGGGCGCGTGGGCGCTGATGCTGGCGGGTTTGGCGAGCCTGATGGGCCTCGGTCGTGGTCCGACACCGCGTTGCCGCCGGGCTTGGTGAGCGGCGGCAGCGCCTCCGCCAGCCGACACGGCGCCATCGCGTACCGACTACGCCCAGGCTTCGTCCAGGCAACGGTGAAAAACGGCGTCCAGCTTGGGCAGCACCTCCACACGGTCGGCTGACCTGGGGCTGAAGTCCTCCAGCCGCTCCAGCTCGGCTTCGATGAAGGCGTCGATGCTCTTGACGGGCGACGCCAGCCCCAGCTCCTGCGCGGCGCGCTTGCGCTCCAGCAGCGCGTGGATGTCTGCCAGCAGGGCTGGCTGGTCGTCGATCAAATGCAGCAGCCTGCCGAACTCGATGGGCGCCGCCGAGCCATAGCGCTCCAGCCAGCGCACCGACAGCAGCGGCCGCAGCACGTAGAAGTACTTCTTGAGCGGCACCTGCTCGGCCTTCAGATAGCCTCGGTAGTTCGTCTTGGCCATGCTGCGGTAGTGATGCACGCCGCTGACGCAGGAGTAGACGTCCGGCATCAGCGCCCGGGCGTTGGCCGCAAAGATGCCCAGCTCCGCATAGAGGATGGGCGATTGAATCCATTCGACAAAGGCGGGGTTGGACTTCCAGAACAGCCGCAGCGCCTTGCGCAGATCCCAGCCATTCAGGTCGATGTCATCAACGATGGGGTATTCGATGACGTCGCGCTTCTCTTCCAGGCCCACCGACAGATACCAATCGCGGCGATGGATGTAGATGAAGCGTGCGTCGTAATCGCTGTTAGCGGACTCGAAGCCCCAGGCGCGGCTGCCGGACTCGATGGCCAGCAGCACCTTGACGTCGTGCTCGGCCTCGGCGCGGCGGATGCGTTGCAGGATCTCTTCGCGGACGGGGGTGGGAATCATGGCGGGCATTCTCTCCACCGCGCAGGCACGCTCAGCCCGCCTGCGCGGCAATCCACGCGTCGATGCGCTTCTCCAGCACCGCCAGCGGCAGCGCGCCCTCGCCCAGCACCTGGTCGTGGAAGGCCGCGAGGCTGAACTTCGCGCCCAACTTCTGCTCCGCGC
This sequence comes from Roseateles sp. P5_E8, assembly GCF_054177665.1. Taxonomy (NCBI): domain Bacteria; kingdom Pseudomonadati; phylum Pseudomonadota; class Betaproteobacteria; order Burkholderiales; family Sphaerotilaceae; genus Roseateles; species Roseateles sp. P5_E8. Next base: position 16,863 of record NZ_JBGCUM010000041.1, read on the forward strand.
GGCGGCGCAGTTCCTGGATCTTCAGCGCGCCGATCTTGTAGCCCAGAGCCTGGGCGGGCCAGGCGAGGTAGCGGTCGATCTGCGACGTGGCCTGCTGCTCGTTGGCGCCGGTCACGTCCATCCAGTACTTCAGCGCGCGCTCACGGCTCCAGCCCTGGGCGTGCAGGCCGGTGTCGACGACGAGGCGGGCCGCGCGGGCGATCTCCAGGCGCAGCTCGCCGGCATAGGCCACCGGGTCGGCGTACAGGCCCAGCTCATGGCCCAGCGTCTCGGCATACAGCGCCCAGCCCTCGCCGTAGGCATTGATCCAGATGCGGCGGCGGAAGTCGGGCAGCGGCATCTCCATCTGCCGTCCCAGGTGCAAGTGGTGGCCCGGCTGGGCCTCGTGCAGGTAGAGCGCCGTCATCGTCGTCACGGCATAGGCCTGCGGGTCGGTGATGACGACCCAGAACACGCCCGGCGCGCTGCCGTCGGCCTGGCCGACGTTGTAGTGGTCGGACGCAGTCTCGCGCGTCAGCTCGGGCTCGGGGCGGATGTCCATGGCCATGCGTGGCTGCTGGCCGAAGAGCTTGCCCAGCTGCGGCGTCACGCGGGCATGCAGGGCGCGGTAGTGGTCCAGGATCTCTGCCTCGGTCTTGAAGGGCCGAAAGCGCGCATCAGCGCGCGCCCAGGCCAGCAGGCCGCCGTTCTTCAGCGGGTCGCCCGTGTAGCCGAGCTTGGGCGCCAGGCGCGTGATCTCGCCCTGGATGCGCGCCACTTCCTTCAGGCCGAGTTCATGGACCTGCTCGGGCGTCATGTCGGTCGTCGTCTGCTCGCGCACCCATTGGCGGTACCAGGCGCGGCCCTCGGGCAAGGCCGTCCAGCCGATGGCCTCGCGGCGCGCGGCGGGCAGGTAGTCGGCCTCGACGAAGGCGACGAGGCGGCGCAGCGCCGGCGCGGTGCGCTCCGTCCATTCGCGGCGGTAGGCCTCGGCCAGGCGCTCGCGGTCCGCGGTGGCGACGCTGGCCGGCAGCTTGCGTGCCGGCGCGGTGAAGGCGCTGTGCTCGGCGTCGGCCTCGGCCAGGCTCCTGAGCAGCGGCAGCGTGGCCTCGACCACGGGCCGCGACTGCACGACGCCGCGCTTCAGGCCCTCGCGCATGTTGGCGATGGCCTGGTTGCACCAGGCCGACAGCTGCTCCACGCGCTTCAGATAGGCCTCGACCTGCGCCGCCGTCTTCAGCGGCTGGCCGCCCTCGCCGCTGGAATAGAAGGCCAGCTGAAGCGGCACGGCGTCCATCTGGTGCAGGGGCAGCAGATGGTCAGGAAAGCGCTCGAAGGCGAGCCGGGCGCGCAGCTGCTGCTCCAGCAGCTCGCGGTTGAGCCGCTCGGCCGGCGGCAGGCTGCGCGCGGGCACGGAGGCCAGTTCCTTCAGGAAGCCGCGCCAGGCCGCAAAACGCTTCGCGCGCTCGGCCGGCGCGATGCCCATGCCCAGCTGGTCGTCGAAGCGGTTGTCGCCGTTCTCGGTGGCCACCAGCGGCTCGAAGCGGGCGCGGGCGTCGTAGTAGCGCGTGGCCAGGTCGGTCAGGCGCTCGGCGGGCGTGGCGGCGTGGGCGGGGGTGAACAGGCCCAGGGCGAAGGCCAGGGTCAGAGCTTGCAGGCGCATGGTGAACGGGACAGGGCTCGGGGGATCCGGATTCTGCGGACCGCTGCGGACACCTGCTGTCAGCAGCTGTAGCAGCCCCACAATCGCGCCGCCGCTGACTTGAACCGCTAGCCGATGCGCCTGCCCACCGCCCCGCGTTCCCTTGCCCTGCCCCTGCTGCTGGCCGCCACGTTCACCCTGCCGGGCTGCAAACGCGTCGCCGACGTGCCCGCCGCACTGCCCGCCGCCTCGGCCGTGCAGGACGCGAGCGCGACGACGCAGCTGCGCCAGGAAGCCGACGGCCTGCTGGCCCTGCACCGCCACATCGTCGTGCTGATGGACGGCGAGGCCGCGCTGCCGCCCGCACAGCGGCGCGAGGTGCAGGCGCTGGGCCAGCAGCTCTTCCATGAGCTGCTGCAACGCCAGCAGCGCCTGGCCGATGCGGCGCTCAAGCCCGACGCGCTGGAGGCCACGGCCGCGCTGCTGACGCGCATCGAAAGCGAGCCGAGCTGGTTCGACGCCGACCGGCTTGCCTTCAAGGAAGTGCTGGGCCAGCTCGCCACCGGCCTGAAGAACGCGCAGACGCTGGACGGCATCAAGCTGGCGCGCCGCGCGCAGGACGACCTGGACACGCTGGCCGAGGTGGAGAAGGCCTACGAGCAGGAGCTGAAGGAAGTCTTCGGCGGCTTTGCCAAGCGCGGCATCGAGCTCAAGCGCGAACGCTGGGCGGACTACGTCGCCAAGCTGCGCGCCCTGCATACGCGCGAGGCCTTGCTGAAGCAGTACGGCGCGCAGCTGCCGGCCGCGCAAGACCTGGCGCCGGAGCCGCCGGCCTCGGCCGCATCAGGCGCGTTGCGCGGCGCAGCGGCCAAGGACCGCGAGGTCTTCGGCGACAAGCTGCCGCCCAAGACGCTGCTGCTGACCTTCGACGACGGCCCGCATGGGCGCTACACCGACGAGATCCTGGAGATCCTCAAGCGCTACCAGGCGCCGGCCGTGTTCTTCCAGCTCGGCCAGAACCTCGGCAAGGTGGACGCCGCCGGCCAGGTGCAGCCGGGCAAGGGCAGCGACGTCGCGAAGCGCGTGGTGGCGGCCGGCCACCAGCTGGCCAACCACAGCTTCACGCACGGGCTGATGAGCAAGTTCGAACTGGTGAAGGTGAAGGAGGAGGCGYCACGCACGGAAGCGCTGCTGGACAAGGCGGGGCGCAGCGGCGACGCCTTGTTTCGCTTTCCCTACGGCGCGCGCAACGACGGCGCGCTGACCACGATTGAAGCGCTGAAGCTGCGCTCGATGATGTGGAACGTCGACTCGCTGGACTGGAGCGACCCCATCCCCAAGAGCATCGCCGCGCGCGTGCTGGCCGAGCTGGACAAGCATCAGCGCGGCATCGTGCTCTTCCACGACATCCACGCCCGCACCGTGCAGGCGCTGCCCCTGGTGCTGGACCAGCTCGCCGCCGAGGGCTGGCGCTTTGCAAGCTGGAAGGACGGGCAGTTCGTGATCACCGCCGAGCGGGCCGCCCCGCCGCCGCCTGCGGCCGGCGAGCTGTACCGCGACAGCCATGCGCTGGTGATCGGCATCAACCAATACGCCGCCTGGCCCAAGCTCTCGCATGCGGTGCGCGACGCGCAGGCCGTGCGCGAGTCCCTCGTCACGCGCTTCGGTTTCAAGGCCGACAACGTCACGCTGCTGACCGACGCGGCCGCCACGCGCGCCAACATCCTGAAGGCACTGAACGAGCGCTTCGGCGACGCCAAACGCGTGAAGCGCGACGACCGCGTCTTCGTCTTCTTCGCCGGCCACGGCAGCACGCGCAAGCTGCCAAGCGGCCGCGAGGTCGGCTACATCGTGCCGGTGGACGCCGGCCTGAACGATCTGCAGGCCGACGCCATCGCCATGCCGCAGCTGCAGGAAGTGGCCGAGGCCATCACCGCCAAGCACGCGCTGTTCGTCATCGACGCCTGCTATTCGGGCCTGGGCCTGACCCGCGGCGGCTCGGCGGCGGCGGACAGCAACTTCGCCCGCACCAACGCACGCCGCATCGGCCGCCAGATGATGACCGCCGGCGGTGCCGACCAGCAGGTGGCCGACGACGGCCCAGGCGGCCACTCGGTGTTCACCTGGACGCTGCTGCAGGCGCTGAATGGCAAGGCCGACCTGAACGGCGACGGCCTCATCACCGCCACCGAACTGGCCGCCTATGTGGCACCCGCCGTGTCGGCCATCGCCCACCAGACGCCCGCCTTCGGCAGCCTGCCGGGCAGCGAGGGCGGCGAGTTCATCTTCGAACTACCGACCGCGCAGGAGCCGGGCCTGAGTGGCGCCGTGGCGCAGCTGGACGACAAGGCCAGCCAGTTCGCCGCCAAGCTCGACGAGGCCAGCACCGCCGGCCGCCAGGTCGCCGCCGCCACGAGCGGCGCGGCCAGCGCCGTGCAGGTGACGATCAAGGGCCTGGACGGCAAGGACCAAGCCCTGGCCGCAACCACGGCTCGCGCCGACCCTGGTGCCCGCGTAGCCGCCCAACGCGCCAACGACCGCGGCCTGCAGCTCTACCGCGAGCGCCGCTATGACGACGCCGAGGCAGCGTTCAAGGAGGCGCTGCAGCTGCAACCCAAGTTCGCGCTGGCCGCCAATAACCTCGGCTTCGTGCTGTACCGGCGCGGCAAGGCGGCGGATGCGGCCGTGTGGTTCGAAAAGGCCGTCGACATGGACGGCAGCCGCGCGCTGGCCTGGCTCAATCTCGGCGACGCGCGCCTGCAGGCCGGCGACGAGGGCAAGGCGGCGGCGGCATATAAAACCTTCCTGGAGCTGGCGCCCAAGCATGCGAGGGCGGCGGAAGTTCAGGGGTGGATTGCGAATCCGTCGGAGGGGACGCGGCCGAAGGCGATGTGATCATGGAGCTTGATTCGTCTTTGATGCTTTGCGCCGTCGCGATAGGTGCGGCGCAAGTGGTGGATGGCTTTCTGCTGCGGTCGGCCAGGGGACAAGGCACGACAGCCACCGCGTTCTCCGTCATCGAATGGGCTTGGGGAGGACTGTGTGTCTACCTGCTCGTCAACGGGTCCGACAGCTTTCCAGCATGGCTGGCCGGGATCTTCGTGGCGCAACTCGCGGCATGGATGCTCTATGTCGCTGTGCAGGCGAAGCGGGGTCGTGCGATGGAAACCTTCAAACTCACACGCTCGGAGGCGTTGGCTGGAGGAGTCTTCGGGGCGCTCTACGCCGCGGCGTCTCTGGCCGTCTGGGCGGGACTCGGCCTCTAACCGGGCCCAAATGGCAACGGCTCGTCCGAGCCTCCCTCCACTAGCACCTTCAACGCCCGCAAATCCTTGAGCACATGCGCTGCATCCTGCTCGAAGGCCTCATCGCTCGCGCCGGCCGCCCGCAGCACCACGAACGTCAGCGCGCAGCCCTCATCCACTGGCGTGACCCGAAACGCGTTGTGCGTCGTCATGCCGTCCGGCGTCGTCACCTCATGGTCCAGCACGCCGAACTCGTTCTTCGGCGCCATCCTGATCTGGATGCGGCCCATCGGTGAATCGGCCACCACCCAGTGGTCGCCCTCCTCCGCGATGTCGGCCGATGCCAGGCCCGAAGCCCAGCGGTGCAGGTTCTCGCGCTGGCGGGCGAATTCGTAGACCTCGTTCGCCGATGCGGCGACGGTTTCGCTGACGACCTTGATTTCGCGTGGCATGGCTGCCTCCGAAGAGATGAATGCCGATCTCGGCAAATCTCATGCCCAACGGCATGCGGCAAACGAAGCCTCAGGCGCTGCCCGAATCCGCGAGCAATCGTTGCAGCGCGGCGATCAGTTCAGGCAGGGCGTCCTGCACCACGTTCCAGACGGTCTCATGGTTCACGACCGCATAGCCGTGGATCAGCACGTTGCGGAAGGCGACGATCTGCGCCAGCCGCGGAACCTGCGCGGCCAGCCCCTCGTCCACCTTGGCCAACTGGCCCAGGGCCTCGCCGATGATCTCGAACTTGCGTTCGACTGCGGAGTGCAGCAGCGCATTACTCGCGTAGTGCTGGGCATCGTGGCCGTGGACGAACGACTGGATCGCCTCGGCCGCGCTCAAGGCATCCCACAGGAAGGCGCGCGGATCACGCCGCATACAGCAGCTCGCGCTCCTGGTCGATCTGACGCAGCACAAAGGGGTTGCGCACCGCACCCGCTTCCACGAGGTCGACGTGACGGCCGAGCAGAGACTCGAAGTCGCGTCTCACTGCATCCCACTCATCCAGGCCCACTCGGAACCCGGGCTCGAAGGCGACCAGCAGGTCGGCGTCGCTCTGCGGCTTGAAATCGTCGCCTCGCGCCGCCGAGCCGAAAACCTCCAGCCGCGCGATGTGATGGCGGCGGCACAGGGCGGCAAGGGCGTCGCGGGCCTGGGCGATGCTGAGGTGCATGCCGCGAGTGTAGGCAGGCCGGGGAGCTGTGTTCCACTTCCGCCGTGAATCCAGAAGTCCCCTCATCTCCGGCCATCAAGCCGGCAAAGCCGCCCGCTCCGGCCTTCCCCCTCCCGCAACCCAGCCACGCCGCCCGCTTCCCTGCGGGCCTGGCGCCTGAAGACTGGGCGCGCATCCGCCAGGCGGCGCACGCGCTGCCCCAGGTGCTGACGCCAGACGACCTGGACGACGACGGCGGCGAGGATGCGCTGGACCGCATGGGGTGCATCCAGATCTCCCGCGCCGCCGGCGGCGGCCGGCCGGCGCGCTGGATCCTGCCGGCGCACATCCCCGTCGCGCTCGCGCAGCTGGAAGCCACACCCCAGACCAACACGCTGCGCCCGCAGTTGCAGCAGCGCATGCAGCAGCTCGAAAGCCAGGGCCTGCGCCGCGAAGGCGTCGTGTTCACGCGGCTGTGCGTGCACCCGATCACGCTGGCCCACGAGGGCTGGCGCATCGACCTGTCGCACCGCGTGCCGGTGCCGGAAGGCCCGGTGTGGGCCTTCTTCCGCGATGGCGATGCAGCCGCGTTGCGCCAGAACCTCGGCCAGGCGCCGGAGTACTCATACACGGCCGAGCTGGCCCTGCACCTGAACCACCTCATCGACCGCAGCGAGGCCATGGGCCACGCCAGCCAGCTGGCGTCGCTGCTGCCACGCCTGCAGGCCGAATGCGGCGCACCCATGCCGTTTGCCGACCTGAAGGCCGCGCTGACCCGCGCCCAGGACCGCTGGGAGCAGAACGTCGAGGAGCAGGACACGCTCGCCAGCCTGGGCCGCGAGCTGGCCTTCCAGGGCTATCCGGACAGCTTCGACGCGGCGCGCAAGCTGGGCCGCAAGGTCACGCTCTACCTGGGCCCGCCCAACAGCGGCAAGACATATTCGGCATTCGAGCGGCTGGCGCAGGCGCTGGACGGCGCCTACCTCGCGCCGCTGCGCCTGCTGGCGCTGGAGGGCCGCGACCGGCTCGTGGGCCGTGGCGTGCCCTGCTCGCTGCTGACCGGCGAAGAGAACGTGCCGGCCAACAACTCGCGCGTGGTGAGCAGCACCATCGAGATGGTCAACACGCGCGACACCATCGACGTGGCCGTCATCGACGAAGCGCAGATGATCTTCGACGACTCGCGCGGCTGGGCCTGGACGCAGGCCATCGTCGGCGTGCCGGCGCGCGAGCTCATCATCATCGCGTCGGCCTACGCCGCGCCGGCCATCGAGCGGCTGCTGCTGCTGTGCGGCGAGAAGCCCGAGCGCCGCGTCTTCGAGCGCAAGCAGCAGGTGCAGCTGATGCCCGCACCGGTGCCGATGACGCAGCTGAAGTCGGGCGACGCCGTGGTGGCCTTCAGCCGCCGCGACGTGCTGATGCTGCGCGACCAGATTGCCCAGAGTGGGCATGCCGTGAGCGTCATCTACGGCGCGCTGCCACCCGAGGTGCGCCGCCGCGAGGCCGAGCGCTTTGCGGTGGGCGCCAGCCAGGTGCTGGTGGCGACGGACGCCATCGGCATGGGCCTGAACCTGCCCATCCGCCGCGTGCTGTTCTCGACGTTGACCAAGTTCGACGGCGTCGGCGACCGCGAGCTGACCGTCAGCGAGGTGCACCAGATCGCCGGCCGCGCGGGCCGTTACGGCATGCATGACGAAGGCTTCGTCAGCGTGCTCAAGGAGGCCGAGGCCGACGCGATGAAGACGCTGCGCGACCTGCTGCCCAAGGAGCCGCGCGCGCCGCGCGACTTCAAGTGCCCGGTGGCGCCCAACTGGCGCCATGTGCAGACCATCTCGGCCCGCCTGGGCGTGAGCAGCCTGCACCAGGTGCTGACCGTCTTCATGCAGCAGCTGCGCCTGGACGACGCCCACTTTGAAGTGGCCGAGCTGGAGCAGATGCTGGGCTTGGCCGAGATGCTGGATCGGCAGGCCGGCTCACTGCCGTTGCAGGAGCGCTTCCGCTACGCGCAGGCGCCGGTGGACGACCGGCTGCCGCAGGTGGTGGAGCAATTCCAGGCCTGGGCCGCCAGCCACGCGCGCACCGGCAAGGCCGGCACGCCCTGGTTCCTGGACGACGTCGACGAACACAGCCGCCTGGACCGCATGGAGCAGGCGCTGCGCCAATGCACGCTGTGGCTATGGCTGGATCTGCGCTTCCCCGAGGTGTTCGGGCATGTCGAGGCGGTTGTCGACCTGCGCGGTCGCTTGAACGACGGGATTGAACGGCATCTGAAGGGGAAGAAGCCGTTGTGGCAGAGGCGGGGGCGCTGAGATTACTGAGGGCTGTTGATGGAAGCCGTGCTCGACAGAATGCTTGGATTGCCGGAGCTTCACTTCCAAGCCGGAAAGGCTGTCTTCAACGCCTGTGGCACATCCGTGTTTCCTTGTGACGCGCTTGCGCTCGCTGTTCTGGAACGATCCCTAGGACTTATCAAGGGATTCCAGCTGCTCGCGCGAAACGGTTGCTACACCGCTGCGGTGGCGTTGCTGCGCATGCAACTAGATAACGCGCTTCGTCTGCATGGTGTTGCTAGCACCGCAGATCCTCACGACACAGCTTGCCAAATCGTTAATGGCACGCCGCTAAGGAAACTCAAAGATTCGTCCGGGCAGCCGATGAACGACAAACGCCTGACCGCGCTTTACTCCGTAAAGAGAGCGTGGGCGCAGCGGGTCTATGACGTTGCTTCGGCATATGTGCATCTTTCGGATACGCATGTGTCGCATTTCGTTGCCCGCTCGCCAAAGGTTGAGTCGGGCAGCCGGCACTTTTCGATCGGGGATGACGATGACCACGTTCCTCGCGCTCAGAAGCTCGAGCTAGTCGAGGCCTTTGAAATAGTCACTCTCAGCGTCCTGGAGGAAGTGCGCGACTGGGCCGTTAGCCGAGATCGTTATGGAGATTTGGCGACCTTGAAATTGCGTTACGGGTTGAATAGCTAACAGCCGCTACTTGATTCAAACCACATTCAGCCTGAATAAATCCCGCGCCGTCGCCACGATGGCCTCCTGCGGCGGCCTCGGCACCCAGCCCAGCCGCTCCCGCGCATGGCTTGAATCCTGGTGCCGCACCGTGCCCAGCTCACTCGCCACCGCGCGCAGCGTCGGGCTGACCTTGGCCAGCAGCCGCACGGCCCAGTCGGCCATCTGCCGGGTCGGTACGCGCCGCGCCTGTTCGCCCAGCTCGGCGCGCAGCACGGCCGCCACCTCGTGCAGCCAGTGGAAGCCGCCGCAAGCGATGAAGCGTTCACCGGCCATGTTCTCCGGCGTGCTCAGCGCGCGCCAGTGCAGCTCGGCCACGTCACGCACGTCGACGATGCCGAAGCCGATGCGGGGCAGGGCGGGGATGCGTCCCTCCAGCAGGCTGCGCACAAGGACCACGCTGGCCGAGTAGTCGGCGCTGGCCACGGGGCCTAACACCACGGAGGGGTTGACCGTGCAGAACTCCAGCCCGCCGCCCTCACGCGCCACCCAGTCGCGCGCGGCGCGTTCGGCCACGGTCTTGGACTGAACATAGGCCGGGATGCCGGGCACCTCCAGCCGCGTCCAGTCGCGCTCGGTGAAGCGGTGCTCGCCGGGGCCGTGGCCGTAGGCGATGGCCGCGACGGAGGAGGTCATGACCACCCGCTGCGCACCCGCATCCCGCGCGGCCTTCAGCGCTCGCAATGCACCGTCGCGGGCCGGCACGATCAGCTCGTTGGCATCGCGCGGCACGCCGGCCGGCAGCGGTGACGCGAGGTGGGCCACATGGCTGCAACCGGTAGCCGCCTCAGCCCAGCCGGCGTCGTGCATCAGGTCGGCGGCGAGGAACCGCAATTGATCGCGCGCCGCGCCTGCGTCCGCACCGAGCAACCGGCGCAATGCCGGCTCGCGCGCCAGGTCGCGCACGGTGGTGTTGACCTGCCAGCCGGCTGCCAGCAGCTGGCGGATCAGCACGCCGGCGATGTAGCCGCTGCCGCCGGTGACGAGGATGCGCGAGGTGGCCATGCGCGTCACTGCACGAACATGCGCGCATGCCCTTCGTGCGCCGCGGGCGAGCGCCAGTAGGGCGAATCGAAGGTAACTTGGATGGAAGGGCACTCGTCCTTCGGCCGCGGGAACAGGCTGCGTACCTGCCTGCCATGCATCTGCAGCGCGCGGCGTAGCTCATCCTCGCTGGGCAGCTGGAATCCTGGCTGGGTGTACAGCAGCAACTCCGCCACGGAGGTGTGCTGCGCGAGCGGTTCGAAGTCGACACGGCCCATGGGCAGCAGCACGCTGGCGCTCTGAACTTCGGGCCAGCCCTTCAGAGTGTCGTAACTGGCCAGCGCGCCCCCCCGGCTGTAGATGAAGATCCAGCGCAGCCGGTTCAGCGCCGCGATGGGCTCAAAGCTCTGCACCTTGGGCGTCTTGTAAATCTCCAGCATTTCGACGCCCGGGGTCTGGCCCAGTGCGCCGATGTCCGTGAGGCTGAGGCAGTGCGCCAGGCGCAGTTCGCGCAGCGCCAGAAAATTCGTCAGGCCTTCCAGCGAGGTCAAGGGCGCACCGGAAAGGATGAGCGAATCCAGACCCTGCCAGGCGTCGAGCATGTTCAAGGTCTTGAGCTTGCGTGGGCGCCTCAGCTCCACACGGCGCAGGCTGGGGTTGTTCAGGCATTGGGGGTTGAGCTTCTCGCCATCCAGGCAGCGAAAGCCACGCAACCGAGGAAGCTTGCGGTAGTCGCCGTGGGCTGGTGGCGCCTTGAACAGATAGATCTGCTCCAGGCCCGGCAACTGGTCGATGTCCTCCAGACTCAGCTCTTCCGACGGGCTCCTGAGGCCGCGGATCTTGTCGGCGTAGCCTTCCAGCACACCCAGCCGGCCGACGTCAACGCCGGGGCTGACCCAGTAGATGTCGTTCTCTGCCAGCGCAGCCTCTGATGAAGCATTCCAGCGATAGAGGGTGAGTTGCTGGGTCCCATCGGCAGACCCTTGCAAGCAGTAGTCGTCGTTCATTTCGAGAAAGTCCGGGGTCTCGCCGAACCAGCCCTCGAACTCGCAATCATGCTTCGGACCGAGTTGGCACATCTCGTTCGTCCAGGCGAGAACAGCGTCTTCGGTCATCAGCAGCGGCGGGGTGTGGCCGGTGACCACCCACGATGCCATGTCCAGCCAGGCGGCGGTCCAGTCCACGAAAGCGCCCGTCTTGCGCACCTGTGGTTCATAGCCGCACGCCTTCAGCACCGCCGCCAGCGAATCGGCCTTGGCCTGCGCATTGGTGTGGAAGAAGAACTTCAGCGGCTTCTCATCGGTCGGCTGAACCCGCCAGGACCGCAGCGATGCAAGTTGCCTGGGTGTCTTCCATGCGGCCCGGGCCAAGCTGCGATCGAAGCGCTCTTCGGTGACAAAGCTTTCCATCCCACGCCTCTCCCCTGATGAATGCGCGGCATCGTAAGCAAGAAGAGTGGCACGCCACCCACCCCACCGCCCGTGACGCCCGTCATGCCCGGGCCACTCCCATTGCCAGACGGCCATCCGGGGCGGACAGTCGCGTCCTTTGCAAGATTCCGGGACACCCCTTGACCGCCGCAACCTTCACCGCGAGCCCCGACGCCACAAGCGACGCACGCGCACGCCATGACCGAGCCTTCCTGGGCCACCCCGTCGGCCTCGGCTGGCTGTCCTTCTGCGAACTGTGGGAGCGCTTCAGCTACTACGGCATGCAGGCGCTGCTGGTGCTGTACCTCAGCAACTACCTGTTCATGCCGCAGAACATCGGACAGGTGGCGGGCATGGACGCGCTGCGCCACGCGATCGAGAACGTCACCGGCCCGCGCTCGCCGCAACAGCTGGCGTCGGCCGTGTTCGGCCTCTACGTGGGCCTGGTCTATCTGCTGCCCATCTTTGGCGGGCTGATTGCGGACCGCTGGCTGGGCCGCACGCGCACCGTCGTCATCGGCGCGCTGCTGATGGCCACGGGGCATTTCCTGATGGCGGTCGAGGCCGCGCTGCTGCCGGCCCTGGGCTGCCTGCTGCTGGGCGTGGGCTGCTTCAAGGGCAATATCGCCGCGCAGGTGGGCGACCTCTACGCGCCCGGCGACAAGCGCCGCGCCAGCGCCTTCCAGATCTTCATGCTGGCGGTGCAGGTGGCCGTCATCGCCGCCCCCATCGTCTGCGGCACGCTGGGCGAGAAGGTGGGCTGGCACTGGGGCTTCGGCTCGGCCGGCGTGGGCATGCTGATCGGCCTGTTCGTCTACCTGGCCGGGCGGCGCTGGCTGCCGCCGGAGCCGCTGCGGGGTGCCGCCAAGGCCGCCGAGGTGCGCCAACCGCTGGGCCGGCGCGCGGTGCTTCAGGTGGTGTTGCTCGTGGCCATCCTGCCGCTGCTGATGCTGTCCATCGTCGGCAACCAGCAATACAACAACGGCTTCCCGCTGTGGTCGCAGCAGCACATGGACATGGTGGTGGCCGGCTTCACGGTGCCGGTGACCTGGCTGCAGGCCGTGGACGCGCTGACGAGCACCGGCGCCATGCTGGCCTCGCTGGCGTTCTGGCGCTGGTGGGCCACGCGCCGGCGCGAACCGGACGAGATCACCAAGATGGCGCTGGCCTGCTTCATCGCGGCGGGCGCCCCGGCGCTGCTGATGATCCCCGCGCTGGCCATCGAGGGCGACGGCGCACGCATCAGCATCTTGTGGTCGTTCGCCTATGCGCTGGTCAACAACATCGGCTTCGCCAACATCATGCCGGTGGGGCTGGCGCTGTACTCGCGCGCCGCGCCACGCGGGCTGCAGGGCGTCATGATCGGCATCTACTACCTGCACCTGTTCCTCGGCAACAGCTTCGTCGGCTGGCTGGCCGGGCTGCTGGAGACGATGCCGGGCTCGCAGTTCTGGGCGCTGCATGCCGTGCTGGTGGCGGCGGCGGGCGTGGGGCTGCTGGCGGTGAAGCTGGTGTTCGGCAGGCTGCTGGCGCCGACGGCGCCAGACCACGCGGGCTGAGCGCTCCAACGGAGCTGGCGCTGGGAGGGCGTCATCGTCGTTGGGCCGCGGCCATGGCTCTCGCTATGGCTCCTCGCGGGCGATGTGTGACAGCGGGTGCAGAAAACACACTGCGGGCCTTCGCAACCCCAGCCCCGCACGACCATGACGCTCCACCGCCCCTCACTCCTCGCCAGCGCGCTGCTGCTGTGCACCGCCACGGCGTTCGCCCTGCCCGGCCAGAACCCGGAAGGCCGGTCCGGCACCAGCACCAATGCCGGCAGCCTCAAGGGCGGGGGCATGAGCCTGGTGGAGTCGGAAGCCCGCTTTTCCAACGTCAACGTGAGCGGCATCGCCAACGCCTCGCTGGTGGACGGCACGCTGCACGCATACGCCTGGTCCAGCAACAACCCGACCCTGCCCAAGGGCTGCCGGCCGGACATGCTGTCCTGCAACTGGGGCATCGGCGCCGATGCCTCGATGTGGGAAACGGTGACGATCAAGGCCGGCCCCAAGCACAAGCCCGGCGAGGTTGTGACGTGGAGCTGGGACGTTGGCGGTTTCACCAGCAGCGGCCGGTGGTGGAGCGCCGCGCGCGCCTACACATGGATGTACGTGGGCGGCGACCCCAACGGCTGGAAGACCGCCACCATGCAGGACATCCGCCGCAGCGAAAGCCACCTCAGCGGCAGCTGGGAGGTGCCCGCGGACGGCAGCAGCATGACGCTCTATCTGTACGGCGGCCTGTCGGTCTACGCGGAGGGTGGCGCCGAGGCCGACTATTCGCACACTGCCCGCTTCGGCTGGACGGTGCCCGAGGGCATCACCGTGACCTCGGCCTCCGGCAAGTTCATGACGGCGGGGGTGTCGCCGGTGCCCGAGTCCGCCAGTGCCGCGCTGATGCTGTCAGGCCTGGCCGTGCTGCCTTGGCTGCACAAGCGCCGGCGCCGATACTTGGCCGCATGATCACCGTCCACCACCTGAACAACTCCCGCTCGCAGCGCGTGCTCTGGCTGCTCGAAGAGCTGGGCCTGCCCTACGAGATCAAGCATTACCAGCGCGACGCCAAGACCTCGCTGGCGCCGCCGGAGCTGCGCCAGGTGCACCCGCTGGGCAAGAGCCCGGTCATCACCGAGGGCGGGCTGACGGTGGCCGAGAGCGGCGCCATCCTGGAGTACCTGGTGGAGCGCCACGGCCAGGGGCGGCTCAAGCCCACGGGCGAGCAGGAGCTGCTGAACTACCGCTACTTCATGCACTTCGCCGAAGGCTCGGCCATGCCGCCGCTGGTGATGAAGCTGGTCTTCAACAAGATCAAGCGCGCGCCCATGCCCTTCTTCGTCAAGCCCATCGCCAAGGGCATTGCCGACAAGGTGCTGGGCAGCTTCGTGCAGCCCAACATCGACGCGCAGCTGAAGTTCCTGGAGGGCGAACTGGCGGCGCGGCCCTGGTTTGCCGGCTCGGAGTTCTCGGCGGCGGACGTGCAGATGAGCTTCCCGGTGGAAGCGGCCGCCGCGCGGGGCGGGGCCATGGACCAGTACCCCAAGCTCAAGGACTTCCTGGCCCGCATCCATGCGCGGCCGGCGTACAAGAAGGCATTGGAGCGCGGCGGGCCTTACGACCTGTTGAGCTGATGGGCTCAGCCCCGGGGCACATACTCTGGCTCACGGCTGCGCTCCGCAGCCCCCGTTCCCGTCTTGCCCCGCCGGCCTGTCGCCTGGCCGCTGTGCACCAGCGGCGCTGACCTCCCCGTGTCGCATTGCGATCACCCTGGAGGGCGCTCGTGCCCGGCTACGACATCAAGGTTGAAAGCCACGCCATCGGCGGCGCGGCCAACCTGCAAGTTCGCTCCCTGCTCGACCGCCAGCAGTTCGCCGACCCGGCGGGCGCCGCCGAGGCGTTGGGCATCTCGTCCGCGCAATGGCCGCTGTTCGGCCTGGTCTGGCCCTCGGGCCTGCACCTGGCCGCCGCCATGGCCATCCACCCGCTGCCCGACGGCGAGCGCATCCTGGAGATCGGCTGCGGCCTGGCCCTGGCCAGCCTGGTGTGCCACCGCCGCGGCGCCGAGGTGACGGCCAGCGACATCCATCCGCTGGCCGGCGCCTTCCTGCTGGAGAACCTGCGCCTGAACGACCTGGCGCCCATGCGTTACTGCCATGGCGACTGGAGCGAGGACGCGGTCGATTCGGAAGGTGGCGCGCCCCAAGTGCGCGGCCGCTTTGACCTCATCATCGGCAGCGACGTGCTCTACGAACGCGACGATGGCGGCGCGCTGGCGGCCTTCATCGAGAAGCATGCGCTGCCGCGCTGCGAGCTGCTCATCGTCGACCCCAATCGCGGCAATCGCGCGGCGTTTGGCAAGCGGATGGCGGGGCTGGGGTTTGAGTTCAGCGAGACGCTGCTGAGTGCGGAGGTGGGGAGGCCGGACTATCGCGGGCGGTTGATGAGGTTCGTGCGGGGCGCTTGAGTTGACGTCTCAATCGCCCAGCTCTTCCAAATACGCGGCCATCGCCACAGCCGATTCGATGTAGCTCAGCACCGCCTCTTGGGCGAAGTTTGCATCTGCTGAATGCACAGCTTCATTTCTCAGCCGACGAAGCTTTTCGAAGATTCCGAGCTGCCGCGGCCGCAACAGGCCACCTTTCTGCAATCTTTGCATCAGGTGCTGTGGCCCAGACATCGACGGGGCAGTGCCTAAACCGGTCCTTTGAATGGCATCCGCCGCCGCGGACTCCACCAACAACCAAGCTTCAAGAATTGCGGCTCGAGGCGCAAGAACGGCCAGCGTCGTCAATCTCTCTTGCGCATCTGACCGGGTAGCTAGACCGATCTTCAGATCTAGCTTCGGCTCATCCTGAGGGACAACCTCTTTGACTTCGGCGGCCAACTGCTTCGCAGCTTCTCCGAACTCAAGTTCGACATCCTTGTATTTCAGCTTTCGCAGAGAGCTGGCAATCTGAGGCAGCTCTTTGCGAACAATCCAAAGCAGCCCGATCAGTGTCGCTGGCCACGCCAGCGCTTCAACGATCTTGGCTGTAAAGGTAAGCCAGTCCATTGCTACGCCTTCCTGTTGATTCATCGCTTCTGGGAATTAGGCCCATATTCCACCACCCTGCACCCCGCCCCCTTCGGGTCCTCACAACACGCCGCCAGCTTCTTCAGGCTGTCGCTGAACTGCTCGTCCCACTGCGCCTTGCTGTGCAGGTTGCCCGGGCTCATCCAGTGCGACTGCGGGAACTTCTTGGACCACTCGTTGCCGCCCTCCTGCGGCGCATTGCCGGTGGACTGCTGCATGGCCACGTTGCACGAGTTCATGTTGCCCATGCGGTGGCAGGCCGTGCAGGTGTTGCCGCGCGTCGTGATGCCGAAGGCGTGCAGCCGGGCCCAGGCGCGCTTGAAGTCTTCGCCGATGGCCTTGGGCTGGTAGTAGCCGAACGGGTCGCCGGGCAGCTGCGTCGTCTGCGCGATGTAGGGGCTGTACATGAAGGGCCCGCTGTCGTGGCAGTTGATGCAGGCGGGCTGGCTCCAGGCGACCTGGCGCGGCGTCTGCCAGACCTTGTCGGCCGGCAGGGCCTGCACGCCGGCAGGGCTGGCCGGCTGCGGTTTGCGCGTGAGCGTGCTGGGCGAGGGCACCCAGCGGCCATCGATGCCGGCGGCTTCCGTCAGCGGCGCCTTGGCCTTGGCGGTGAACCAGCAGGTCTTGCCGTCCTTCAGGCTGTGGGAGATGACGTTGATCTCGTCGAACAGCGCACTGCCCGCCGGCCGCGCGACCTGCTTGCGGCAGATGGCGCTGATCTGCGCGGTGGTGTCGTCGCGCAGCACGAGGGCGCGGCTGCCGGGCACGCACTGGCTTTGAGCGTCGGGCTGGTGCAGCAGCGAGGGCTTGTCGCAGCGCGCGGGCGCGGGCTGGGGCGGCACGGGCTTGCCGTCGACGGTGATGGGGATCTCCTGGCCCGCCATGCAGCTGAAGGCGGGGATCTCGCTGATCTGCGCGGCGCATTGGCGGCCGTACTCGAAGAGCGTCTCGGCGTGGGCGCTGCCGGCGGCGAGCAGCAGGAGTAGCAAGGCTTTGGACTTCATGCCGTCACCAGGCCCTTCTCCGCCAGCACGACTCCGCGGATGGCCTGGTGGTAGCGGGCGTAGCCGGTGCAGCGGCAGATGTGCTGGCCAACGGCGTCTTCAATCGTCGCGTCGAGTTGGTCGCGTTTGACGGGCTGTGCGCGCAGGCGGCCGAGCAGCATCTCGGTGGCCATGACAAAGCCGGGGGTGCAGTAGCCGCACTGGAAGGCGAAGTGGTCGAGGAAAGCCTGCTGGGTGGCGCTGGGTTTTTCCATGCTGCCGGTGCCTTCGATGGTGGTGATGGACTGGCCCTGCAGCAGGGCGACCGGCGTGGAGCAGGCGAGCATGGGTTGCGCCTGGCTTGTGGGTTGCCGGCGGGCGGCGACGGTGCAGGCCTTGCAGACGCCGATGCCGCAGCAGAGGCGGGTGCCGGAGAGGCCGAGTTCTTCTTGCAGGAAGTCGACCAGAGGCAGGTCGGTCGGGACGCGTTTGTCGACGGCGGTGCCGTTGACGTGGAATTGGACGCGGACGAGATCGGTCATCAGTGGGCCTCTCGTTGGGGTTGGTTTGTGGTGAGGCCCATGCCGGGATTTCGTCCCGGCGGCCGACTCACTTTTTGGGCCGCCAAAAAGTAAGCAAAAAGCTCCCCCCTGACCGCCCCGCCCCTTCGGGGTCCCCTGCGCTGCTCAGTCCTTGAAGCCCCGCGCAGAACTCCCTTCGCTACGCTCCGGTCAGACAACCGCGCGGAGTCAGTTCTTGAGGCGCGCTTCGCGCGCGGCTTCAAGGCCTTCCGCTGCTCGGCGGGGCTAAAAGAGGGCATGCAGAAATACATCCACCGCCCGGACTTCGGGCTTGGCTGTTGGGCTGTTTTGGGGCCTCCCCTTCTAAACCGCCGAGAAGCGCAGAAGCCCAGGGCGCGTGCGAAGCACGCTTCAAGGACTGACTTCGCGCCGCCTGTTTGAGCAGAGCGTAGCGACGCGAGTTCGGCGCGGCCCTGGGCTTCGATGCAGTGAGGCAGGACCGAGCACAGCACCTGCGTGCTGTGCGACGCCTGACGAACGCCATGCCGCATGCAAGCGGCATGGCACGCAGGGCACCCCGCAGGGGCGGTGTCGCAGGGGAGAGCTTTTTGCCTACTTTTTGGCGGCGCAAAAAGTAGGTCGCCCGCGGGGGCGAAATCCCCGCTGGGCCTGGCCACAAAGCCATTCATCCCAAAGCCCTCCCAATATCCGCAGCAGTGATCGGCAACGACCTAAACCGCTTCCCCGTCGCATGCGCAATCGCATTCCCAATCGCCGGCGCAATCGGGCACAGCACCGCCTCCGCAATCCCCTTTGCAGTGCTCTCATCAGAAGGCAACGTCGTGACGTTCAGCCGCCCTAACGGCACATCCGACGACAGCGCCACCTGATACCGATCCAGGTTCCACCGCCCATCCCCAGCGCCCCCGGCCTCCAATGGCAGGTTCTCCAGCAGCGCATACCCAATCCCCATCGCCACCCCACCCTGCGCCTGCCCCAGCAGCAAATCCCGCTGCAACACCTTGCCCGCATCCACCATCAACTCGACAGCGATGACACGCGGTTCAAAACTCCGAGGCGCGATCTCTACCGCCACCAGCACGCCAGACGGCGCGTACAAGCTGCGGCCATACAAACCGGCCTCCGGCTTAGGCGGCACCACGTCCTGCCGCAGCACCGCCGTCCACGTCGACTGACCGCCAGCCCGCAGCGACAGCCCGTCGATGGGCAGCTGTAGCGCCGGCCCCGCCGGCACGGCGTAGGTCGCCGACACCCAGGCCGCTTCGTACAGCCCATGCACCATCGCCGCCGCCGTCAGCCCGCCCTGATGCACCTTGCCCGCCAGCACCGCCAATGGCAAGGCCGCAAGACCCGGCGCCACCAAACGGCCGGCCTCCCACTTCGTGCGCCCCTGCACCTGCGCCAGCGGCACACCCCACACCGCCGCCGCCGCCGGCAGCAGCCCGGCCTCGAACAGCACGCGGCTGGCCTGTTCGGTCACGTGGACCTGGTGGAAGGCCGTCAGGCACGCGCTGCTGGACATGGCGAAGCTGGCCGTCCAGCGCGGGTCGGCCCAACTGCCCTTGGAGTCGCTGTGCAGGTCCAGCGCGTTGAATGACCCGACATCGCCCATGACGACGTCGTGCGCGTTGTGGCCCAGCCAGCCGGCGGTGCTGATGGCCAGCGTCGTCGCCGAGCCATTGCCCATGTCGACGCAATTGCTGCGCACGGTGAGTCGCCCGTCGGGTGCAAGAGCCACCTCGGCCATGACGCCGTCCTTGCCGGTGCCATAGGCCTGGTTGGCGAGAGCGAAACCAACGCCGTAGCGGATGCCCTCACGTGCCTTGCGAAGCTTCACCGCCTCACGCTCACGCCACAGCGAATGCTCGCGCGCACGGCGGCAGATCTCGTGCAGCCGCATCTGCTGCGTCAGCGGCGCGCCGGTGATCGTTCGGTCGCCCTCGCGCAGCGCATTGATCTCGCGCAACTCAATCGGGTCACGCTTCAACGCCACCGCCACCTCGTCCACCAGCGTCTCGACCGCAAAGCTCGCCTGCGGCCCGCCGAAGCCGCGCATGGAGCCGGCCACGACGCCGGTGCTGGGCTGGGCGATGGCGTCGACGTACGCCTGCTTGATGTCGTAGCCGCTCAGGCCGCAGTAGGCGGCCAGCATGGCGACGAACTGGCTGTAGTTGTTCTGCCCGCCCGAGGGCAGCACCTGCTGGCTGCCGAAGGCGAGGAACTTGCCGGTCTTGGCGTCCACCGCGATGCGCTGTGTGATGTTGCTGGCCAGCTGCTTGAGCCCGCCCTGGAACTGCTCGTAGCGGTCCTGCGCGATGCGCACCGGGCCGTCGGCCAGCGCGGCCGTGACGGCCAGCAGCGGCGGGAAGGTGGACACATCCCGCCCGCCAAAGCCGCCGCCCGGGTAGCAGGAGTTCAGCACCACGGTGCTGACCTTGATCGGGCAGTCCTTGCTGAACATCGTCCAGCTGTCGCTCGCGTCGCCATTGGTGGCCTGCGTGCCGAGCACGAGGTTGAGCGTGCCGGTGCCGGCGCGATCCAGCCAGGCCAGGCCAGATTCGGGCTCCATGAACATCGGGTCCAGCACCTGCGTGCTGTAGCTGCCGCCCAGCTGCAGCACGGCCGGGCTGGGCGCCTCCAGCGTGGTGTTGATGCGCTGGCGCAGCGCACGGGCGGTGCTGTTGACGGGCTGGCTGGTGGAGTCGGGCTGGTAGGGGTCGGACGCATAGCCCGCCTGCACCTGCGAAAACGGCGGGACACGCGGCGCCACCCCCGGCGCGTCATAACGCGTCAAGTAGTTGACCGGGCTGTAGGCCATCACCCAGGGCTGCTTGGGCGGCGGCGGCAGTCCGGCGGCCTGCACGACGCCGGGCTGGAACTGCAGCGCGCGCTTGGCGCGGCGGTAGGCGTTGCTGTCGGCAAAGATCAGGATGGCCACCGGCTGGCCGTAGAACTGCGGCGCCGTGCCCACCGGCACCAGCAGCTGGTAGACGCCGTCGGCGCCCGCGCTGGAGAAGGGCAAGCTCAGGTTCAGCGAGGCCAGGTCGCGCTGCGGCCAGGTGAAGCCGGTGAGGGCGGTCTGCGTGATGGTCAGCAGCGGCACCGCGTCCACACCGGCCAGGGCGCCGAGGTCCAACCCCGTGAAGATCAGGCCGGGCTGCGTGGCGCGCAGGATCATGGCGATGCGCTCGGTGGCCGGCCAGCCCGGCATGTCGTTGGCGCGGAAGTCGCGGGCGTAGATCTTCTGGCCCGTCACCTTGGCCAGGCCGTCGATGCGGAACCTCGCCTTGCCCGGGCCGCCGGACCAGTCGGGCGCACCGGGTGGCGAGTGCGGCTGCACGGGCGTGCCCTCGGGCTGCGGGCGGGCGCCGGGCAGGCGCGGCGTGGGCGGCTTGAAGGCCAGTGCCAGCTCATGCACCAGCAGCGTCACGGCCGCCGCGCCGCTGCCAATGACGCGGCGCCGCGTCAGCTGGAATAGCCCGTTCGGGGTTTGCGGCACGCCTGTCTCCCATCCCTTGTGATGGGCGGCGAGTGTGTCACCGCAGCGCGGTGGTGGTCAGGGGATCAAACCCGATTCGGGCCGCGAATCCTTCGCGATAGCCTGAGCGCATGCAACGCCGCCTAATCCTCACCCTGCCGCTCGTCGCCACGCTGCCCGCCCGGGCCGCGTCATCCACCGCGCCCTCCACGGCGCTGTCCAGCGTGCAGGTGCTGGAGCCGCCGCTGGCCATGCCGGGCCTCAACCGCAGCCGCACGCTGCGCCTGTGCCTCCCGCCCAGCTACGCGGGCGAGCCGGGCAAGCGCTACCCGGTCATCTACATGCACGACGGCCAGAACCTGTTCGACGCGGCCACGGGGTTTGCGGGCGAATGGGGCGTGGACGAGACGATGGCCCAACTCACCAGCGAGACCGGCTTCGAGGCCCTCGTCGTGGGCATCGACAACGGCGGCGACAAGCGCAACACCGAGATGGCGCCGTTCGACCACAAGGAGCTGGGCAAGTCCGAAGGCGCGGCCTATCTCGACTTCATCGTCAAGACGGTCAAGCCCTTCATCGACGCCGGCTGGCGCACGCGCCCCGAGCGCGAGCACACGGCGCTCATCGGCAGCTCGCTGGGTGGCCTCATCAGCCATGTGGCCCTCCTGTGGCATGGCGAGGTGTTCAGCCGTTATGGCCTGTTCAGCCCGTCCTACTGGGCGGCGCCGCAGCTCTTCGAGGCCACGGCCAGAGCAGCGCTGCCGGCCGGCACGCGGGTGCAGCTCTACTGCGGCAACCGCGAAGGCGGCAGCATGGCCGGGCAGACGCGCCACATGCACCGGCAGTTCGCGCGGCAGTTGCGGCGGGAGCAACTGAACCTGCACATCGCCGCCGACGCCGAGCACAACGAGGCCGCCTGGCGGGCGGCGCTGCCGGCGGCTTTGCGCTTCCTGTTCAGACTGGACTGAGCACGTCGTCGGCGTCGCTGCGGGCGACGACCAGGCGCGTCTCGGCGCGCCAGCCGTCCAGCCCCTCGGGCGCCTCGCGCGGCGACAGCCCGCTGGCGCGGATGGCGCCCACATAGCCGTCGCGGCCCTGGGCCTTGGCGGCGTACAGCGCCGAGTCGGCCAGGCCCAGGCAGGCGCGCCAGTCCCACAGGCGCGGGTGGCGCGGGTCCAGCGGGAAGGCGCAGAAGCCGATGGACACGGTGACCTGCACGGTCTCGCCGGGGCCGATGTCAAAGGGCCGGTCGCGCACCGCAGCGCAGACGCGTGCGGCCAGCTCGGCGGCGTCGCGCCGCTCGGTCTCGCGGGCCAGCACCAGCACCTCCTCGCCGCCCCAACGCACCAACGAGTCGGTCTCGCGGAAGACGCAGCGCAGCCGCTCGGCCAGCTGCACCAGCACCGCGTCGCCGGCGGCGTGGCCGTGCAGGTCGTTGATGCGCTTGAAGAGGTCCAGGTCGAGCAGCAGCACCAGCAGGTCGGCCTTGGTTCCGATGGCAGGCCCGGGCGCATTGGAGTCGGGCGTCTCGAAGCGGCGCAGGCACAGCGCCAGGTCGTCTTCCAGGCGCAGCTCCAGGTAGCGGCGGTTGCGCAGGCCGGTCAACGCGTCGGTCAGGCTGAGCTCGCGCAGCTCGGCGGTGCGCTCGTCCACCAGGGTGCGCAGTTCCACCTCGCGGCGGCGCAGCTGGCGGGTGCGCCAGCCCGTCCAGGCCCAGATGCCGGCCAGCACCGCGATCAGGCCGCCGGCACGCGCCAGGTCGGTCTCCCACCAGGCGGGCTGCAGTTCTATGGGCAGGGCCAGCACGTCGCCACCCCACAGCGCATGGTGGGCGGTGGCGCGCACCTGCAGCGTGTAGTGGCCGGGCTTGAGCGGGCCGAAGCTGGGATTGCGGCCGGTGGCGTCCACGCGCGTCCAGCCGTCTTCCAGGCCTTGCAGCCGGTACTCGTAGCGCAGGCGGGTGGGGTCGGCATAGTCCAGCGCCGCGAACTCGACGGACAGCGTGCGCTTGCCCGGCGGCAGCGTCAGTGCCTCGCCCGGCGTGCGCGGCTGCGCCCAGGGCTGGCCGTTCACGCGCAGGCCGCTGATGACCAGCGGCGGGCTGCCGCGCTCGGCCTGCCAGGCGTCGGGCTGCACGCGCAGCAGGCCGCGGCTGCCGCCGAACAGCAGGCCGCCGCCGGGCAGCTCGGTGCTGGCAAAGAACCAGAAGCTGCCGAAGTTGGCGCCCTCGGCGGCGCCGAAGCTGTCGAGCCGGTCGGCCTTGGGGTCGTAGACGTAGAGCTGGCTCCAGATGCGGCCCTGCGCGTCTTCATGCAGATGGCCGCCGAAGATGCCCTCCACGCCGTGGCGCTCGCTGATGCGTTCGAAGCGCGCGCGGCCTTCGCCGTCCCAGCCCTTGAGGCGGTGCAGGCCGCTGGCGGGCGCGTCCACCCAGAGCTGGCCGTCGCGCGCCCACAGCAAGGCCATGACGGCCGGGCTGCCCAGCGCCTCATTGGCGGCCTGGGGCACAGGCTCCAGGCTGCCGCCAGGTTCACGCTCGCGCAGCAGGCCTTGCTGGCCGCCCACCCACAGCCGTCCGTCCGGCGCCTGGCGCAGCACATAGATGCCGCCATGCAGCTTGGCCCCACCTCGCGGATGCACGCGCTCAAGCGCCGGCGCGTCGACGCCGGCCAGGCGGTACAGCCCCTCCTGCATACCCAGCCAGACGCTGCCGTCCACGCGCAGCAGCAGTTGCTGGGCGCGGCCGCCGTCCAGCGGCCAGTCGTGCAGCAGACGGCCGTTGGCCGCGCGGTGCTCCAGGCGGCCGGCGGCGGCCATCCACAGGCTGCCGTCTACAGCCTCGGCCAGGTTCTCGACGACGCTGCGCCGTTCGCGCGGCCAGGTGCCCAGCGTGGCCAGGTCGCGGCCGGGGCGGCCGTCCAGGCGCATGAGCTGGCCGGTCTGCGTGGCGCTGAGCACCTCGCCGTTCTTCAGCGCCAGCACGGCGCGCACGTCGGCCTCGGCCAGCGGGGCGGCCGGGTCGGCCGAATTGGCATCAGGGCCACGCACGGCCAGCGCCGGGTGGCTGAGGTGGCGCTGCAGGCCCAGGCCGTAGCCGCTGACCCACATGGCGCCGCTGCGGTCGCGCAGCAGGCCGCTGATGTCGTTGCCGGCCAGGCCCAGCGCGTGACGCGGGTCGTGGCGCAGGCGCGCTTCGACGACGCCGCTGGCTGCATCCACCCAGTAAATGCCGTTCTTGCTGCCCACCCAGAGCCGGCCGGCGGCGTCCTCCGCCAGCGCCTGCACGGGCATGCCCAGCGCCAGCACCCAGCGCACCTGGCCCTGCTCGACGACGCCGAGGTGGCCGTCCTGCGTGCCCAGCCACAGGCGGCCGGCGCGGTCCTCGGCCAGGGTGAGCACGGGCACGCCGTTCGGCAGGTCGGGCAGCGGGAGGTCTTGCCAGGCGCCATTCACGCGCCGCGCCAGGCCACGCCAGTGGCCGGCCCAGACCGTGCCGTCGCTGCCCGCGCGCAAGGCCAGCACGCGCGTCTCGGCCTCGCCCTGCCAGGTCAGCGTCTGCGGCTCGACCTTCTTCGTGCCCGGGTCGTAGCGGTACAGGCCGCGGCCGATGGTGCCCACCCAGACGGCGCCGTCGCGCGCGGCAGCCACCGCGCGGATGGGCGCCAGCGGGGCGCTCTCGGCATGGCGCTCGACGCGGTCCTGCGCGGGGTCGTAGGCCACCAGGCCCAGGAACTCGGTGCCTATCCACATGCGCCCGTCGGCCGCCGGCGCCAGCGCCCGCACCCAGCCCAGGCTGGGCCGGGTGCCCGCCTCGCCGGCCAGCTCGATGGGCCGCAGCCGGTAGCCGTCATAGCGCGTCAGGCCCTTGCTGGTGGCGACCCACAGCAGGCCGGCGCGGTCCTGGGCGATGGCGGGCACGGAGTTCTGCGGCACGCTGACGCTGCGGAACTGCACCTCCAGCGGGCCGGCACCGGGGGTGTCGGCGTGGGCGGCGCCCAGGGCCAAGGCGGCGAGCAGGCTGAAGGTGCCAAGGAAGCCACGAACTAGGGGGGACATGGGCGCGCATCCTAAGGGGCGGACGCGACGGCGCGCTGCGTCAGCCGCCCAACAGCGCACCCAGCATGCGCTGCGGATCCGCCATGAACTCACGCGTGACGCGGAAATGCTCGGTCTCTTCATAGGCCACGCGGCGCACGCCGTCGGCGGTGCACTGGTAGATCCAGGCGTCGGGGTAGGCCATCAGCAGCGGCGAGTGCGTGGCGATGACGAACTGCGAGCCGGCTTTGGTCAGCTCATGCAGGCGGGCCAGCGCGGCGAGCTGGCGTTGCGGGGACAGCGCGGCCTCGGGTTCGTCCAGCAGGTAGAGGCCGCGGGCGCCGAAGCGCTGGTTGAGCAGCGCGAGGAAGGATTCGCCGTGCGACTGCTCGTGCAGCGACTTGCCGCCATAGCCGTTGATGATGGGCGGACCGCCCGGCGCGGCGTCCAGGTTTTCGATCTCGGTGGCCACATTGAAGAAGCTCTCCGCGCGCAGGAAGAAGCCGTCACGCGGCTGCTTGTAGCCCTTGGCCACGCGCAGGTATTCATGCAGCTCGGAATGCGACAGCCGCGTGCCGAAGTTGAAGTTCTTGCTGCCGCCCTCCGCGTTGAAGCCCATGGACACCGCCAGCGCCTCCAGCAGCGTCGACTTGCCGGAGCCGTTCTCGCCGACGAGGAAGGTGACCTTGGGGTGCATCTCCAGCTTGTCCAGCGTGCGCACCGCGGGCAGGTTGAAGGGGTAGCGGTCGAAGGACGCGATCTTGTCGCGTTGGAGGGTGAGGTGGAGGATGAATTGGGTGGTGAGCATGTCAGGCGCTCAGCTCGCTGCTACCGGCTACCAAACTCGCGAATCACCTCAATGAGGCCGACGATGTTGGCGTTGAGTTCATCCAGCCGCCCGGCCGGCACCCACCACTCCGTGTGAAGTCCTCCACCCACCTGCTGAACCTCGAATTGCGCCATGAACGCTGACCGAACCTGAAAACGTGTGACGCAGCCATAGCCGCTGGCGGGCACGTTCCAATCACGCGCAATCTGGGCGGCATAGGCTTCGTTGGTGACCGGGTAGAAGATCGGCTGATCAGGCAGCCGAGGCGGCCAAGCCTTGGAGCCGGATTGCTCCACGAGGGCCAGCTCAAATGGGCCGGTCGGCCGGTAGAGGGTGATGGTGCTGTCGTCCATCGGCAAAGTATGCCGAAGTGGTGCGAGGTTGCAGGAGTGGCGTCTTCGGCCTGCCCATGCCGGGATTTGCCTTCGGCGAAACCAGCGGTTTTCGCCCCGGCGGGCGAGTCACTTTGGCTTCGCCGAAACCTTCGGTTTTCTAGGCCGCCAGAAAGTAGGCAAAGAGCTCCCCCCGACCGCCCCGCCCTTCGCTTCGCTTCGGGTTCCCTGCGCTGCTAAAGGAGGCAAGAGGAATACCTCCATCGGTCGGCTGCTGGATTTGGTTGTTGGCTGTTTGGGGGCCTCGCCTTCTATACCGCCGAGAAGCGCTGAAACCAGGGGCGCGAGCGAAGCAAGCTTCAAGCTCTAATTTCGCACCCCTTTTGCCACGGCGCCAACACCACCGCAAAAAAGGTGGCCGAATTTGCGTTGTGGAGCTTGAGCAGGATGAGCGCGATCTCAGCGCCGCTGAACCGCGGACCGGCGCCTCAAGATGCAATGATGATGGAGAAGAAAGTCTCCATCGGCGCGTTGTAGAGCTTGAGGAGCAGCGTGTTGCGCCCCGCTTGCAGGTGCACCCGCACACGGCCTTCGACGAGAGCGGCGGTCGCCATGCCGGGAAGGCCAGAGTAGTGCTGCTGGTACCAGGGCTTGATGCCATTGCCGCCGACCCACACCAACTCATCGTTGAGCCACAGCTTGGTGTCGTCGTCGGCGCCGATGTCCAGCCAGACGTCCATGTCGCGGTCAACGCGGACCTCGGTGGCGGCGTAGTAAATGGCGTATTCCTCCCACGGGTCTGGCACAAAGGGGTAGGTTGGGCTCTGCTGCGGCCGCCAGCCGACGAGGCCATGCTTGCCGGCATAGACGGCATCCAGGTCGACGGCGATCTCGGGCGGCTGAACGATGTCCATGAGGTCCCGCCTGTTCGGGGCCGGGAAAGGGCCGATGACGTTCCAGCGGTCCAGGTAGATGCGGTTGGCGTAAGGGCCACCCGGGCCGAAGCGGCGCCCCGCGGCGAAACGCACCTTGGCGGGGTCGATCTGCGCTGTCTCTGCGGCGGCGTCGTAATCGCGCCTGTAGTTCGTGCCACCACGTTGCCACCCCGGGGGGCCTTCGCCGCCGACGCCCCTGCCGCTGTTCCCACCGCCCGCCGCACCCCCGGCTCCCGCCGGACCGGCCACGCGCACGCCCTCTCGTTCGCGCTGCTCCCGCGCATGCCGGCGCTGGATTGCGTCGCGCGCCCGGCCCTCCAGCTGCGCCAGGGCCTGGGCGGCGTCGCGCGGCGCGGGCTTCGCCCGCTTCCAGTCTTCCAGCCGCACTTGGGCCGCGGCCTCTTCGAGGCTGATCTTCAACAGCCGCGCCAGCTCCTTGATGCGAGCCTTGCGCTCGGTCTCCTCCAGGCGATTCGTCAGTGCCTCGGCGCGCTCCAGCGGACTGCTGGCGGCGCTGTCGGGCAGCTCGGCACCGGCCTGCTTGCCCAGCTGCTCCAGCCGTTTCAGGTGTCGCTGGATTTGCTCGCGCTGCGCTTTCCTCAGCGTCGCCTCGGAGCGGGCCGCCTCCTGCGCACGCTGCGCCTGCACGGCGACTTGCGGGCCCAGCAGCCAGAGCCCGCTGGCCAGGAACACGTGCAATGCCACCGAGCCGACAAAGAAACGATGCCGGACCGCCCAGTCCAGCGGGTCGAAGCCAGCCACACCGCCCCGCTTCATGGCCGGGTGTGCAGCGACACCTGGGTCAGCCCCTCGAACTGGCACAGGTCCAACACGTGGACGATGTGCTGGTAGGGGGTGCGGCGGTCGCCGTCCAGGCGGATGGGCCGCGCGGGGTTTTTCGTCGCCTCGTCGCGCAGCCGGTCGTGCAGGGCCTGCAGTGACAGCTTGTGCTTGTCGATGTAGACGGCGCCCTGGGCGTCGATGGTCAGCACCAACGGCTCGGTAGGCGCGGCCTCGGCTCTGACGAGGCTGGCCTGCGAGGCCGGCAGAAGGATGGGGATGTCCTTCTCCTTCTTCTTGTCGTCCTGCTGCTTGAAGGACGTGGCCACCATGAAGAACATCAGCAGAAAGAAGATGCAGTCGATCAGCGCGATCAGGCCGATCTCGGGCTCTTCGTCGTGACCCAGGTCAATGCGCATCGCGGGCGGCCTCGGGCTGGATCAGCACCTCGTCAAACACGCGGTTGACCTCGCGCTCCAGCGCCAGGCCGATCAGCGTCAGCCGATGCTTGAAGAAGTGGTGCATGCCCAGCGCAGGTAGCGCCACCGACAGGCCCGCCGCCGTGTTGACCAGCGCCTTGKAGATGCCGCTGGCCAGCACGGCCGGGTCTCCCAGGCCGCCCGCAAAGGCGATGGCGTGGAAGGCCTCGATCATCCCGACCACGGTGCCCAGCAGGCCGACGATGGGCGCGATGGTGGCCACCACGGCCAGCGGGTAGGCGCGCTGCTGCTGCTCGCGCAGCGCGAGCGAGGCGATGTCGCCCGCGCGGGTCGAGAGCGCCGCCGTATCTGCCCGGCGATGCTGCACCAAGTAGGCCAGCACGCGCGCGAGGGCGCTGGGCCGCTGACTCAGCTGCGCCTGCACGCCGGCCATGTCGCCGGCCTTCCACAGCGGCAGCACAGCATCCACCAGCCCCGACGGCGCCAGGCGGCTGGCACGCAAGCGCGTCAGCCGCTCCAGCGTCACCGCCACGGCCAGCACCGACAGTGCCGCTATCACCCAGATGCCGGTGCCGCCGTGGGCGAGCTCGTTGGCCAGGTTGAGCGGCTGGGACTGGGCCAGTGCGGGAGGCGCTGCTGCCAGCAGCCAGAGCAAGGACGTGCGTCGCATGGGCAACCCCCTCACGCCACCGCCGCCACCGCATCCACCACCACCCGCCCATCCAGCAGCCGCAGCGTCCGCGACGCCTGCGCCGCGTGCTCCAGCGAGTGGGTCACCATCACCAGCGTCGTGCCGTCCTGGTTCAGCTCTCGCAGGATGCGCATGACCTCGGCCCCGTGCGCACTGTCCAGGTTGCCGGTCGGTTCGTCGGCGAGCAGCAGCGCCGGCCGCGCCGCAATCGCCCGCGCGATGGCGACCCGCTGTTGCTGACCGCCGCTCAACTGGCTCGGGCGATGCCCGGCGCGGTGGGTCAAGCCCAGCCGCTCCATCACCTCCACCACCCGCGCACGGCGCTCGCGTGCCGGCAGCTCACCGTACTCCAGCGCCAGCGCGATGTTCTCGGCCACGCTCAGGTCGTCTATGAGGTTGAAGCTCTGGAAGACGAAGCCGATGCGGCCGCGGCGCAGCGTGTTGAGCTGCTTCTCGTTCCAGCCCGCCACGTTGTGCCCGTCGAACCAGTACTCGCCACCGCTCGGAGCGTCCAGCAGGCCCAGGATGCCCAGCAGCGTGGACTTGCCGCAGCCCGATGGGCCGGTGATGGCAAGGTATTCGCCGGCCTCGATGTCGAGGTCGATGCGGTCCAGCGCCGTGGTCTCGATGTCGCCGGTGTGGAAGGTCTTGGTGAGATGACGGAGTTTGAACATATGGGGCTCAGTGAATGTCGAGGGCAGAGGCGCCGGTGAGGGCGCGATAAGGGGAGACGACAACCTGCTCGCCGGGCCGCAGGCCGCCCAGCACTTCGATGACGCCATCGGCGCGGCGGCCGAGTTGAAGGGCACGCCGCTCGGCATGGCTGCCGCTGGCGTCGAGCACAAAGGCCCAGGCGCCGCCGGTGTCGGCGTAGAAACCGCCATCGGGCAGCAGCAGCGCCTGGCTGCTCTGGCCCAGCGTGAGGCGCACGTCCAGGCCCTGGCCGACCTGCAGCGCGGGCGGGTCGGCGTCGAAGCTCAGCTCGACGCTGAAGCGGCCGTCCTTGACCTGCGGATCGATGCGCGCGACATGCAGTGCGTGGTCGCGCCCCTCGTGCGTGAGCAGCGCGGCCAGGCCTTCGCGCACGCGGCCGAGGTGGAATTCGTCCAGGCGCAGGTCCAGCTTGAAGCGGCCCAGGCTGTCCAGCCTCGCGATGCGCGTGCCGCTGCGCACGCTCTCGCCGACCTGCAGCGTCAGGCCGGTCACGCGGCCCGCCACCGGCGCGCGCACGGCCAGGCCTTCGCTGGCGGTGCGCATCGCGTCCAGCCGCTTGTTGAGGTCGGCCACGGCGCGCTGCATGGCCTGCACGGACTGCTCGCGCACCGCCAACTCCTCGCGGCCGTCGGCCTGCTGCTGGGCGAACAGGCGCTCGGCCATGGACAGCTTGTCGGCCGAGTCCTCCAGCGCCGACGGCGACAGAAAGCCCGTGCCGGCCAGCTCGCGGTTGCGCTGGTGCAGGCGGCGCACGCGCTCCAGCTCGAACTGGCTCTCCGTCAGCGTGCGGCGCTGCAGGGCCTGGGCCTGCATCCACGCGGCGCGCAGCGTCGAGAAGTTGGCGAGCTGCTGCGCGGCCTCGCTTGAGCGTGCCATCAGCTCCTGGGCGCGCTGGGTGCTGTTCAGCACGACGAGCAGCTGGCCCGCCTCGACACGGGCGCCGTCCTTCACCAACACCTGCTCGACGCGGCCGTCCTCGGTGGCGTCCAGCAGCACGGACTGCAGCGGCTGCGCCATGGCGCGGCCGACGACGACGTCGCGGAAGGCGCCGGTCTTGGCGGCGGCGATCTCCACATCGGCCCGCGCCACCGGCACACCGCGCGGCCAGTAGCGCACCAGCAGCAAGGCCATGGCCAGCGCGGCGACGACGGCCAACGCAATCAGGCCATAGCGGCGCGGCAGCACCACGCGGCGGTCCATCGCGGCGCCGGAGGACAGCACAGCGCTCATCAGCCGCGCAACGCCTGAAGCGGCCGCAGCGCCAGCGCCGCGCGCAGGTGCCGCGCCACGGCCAGCGCAGTGACCACCGTCAGCAGCGCGACCGACGCCAGCAACACCCACAGCGACCCGGGCCCCACCGGCGCGCGCTCGACAAAGCCGCTCAGGTAGAACTGCGTGAGCCACGCCGCCACGGGCAGCGCGACGACGCAGGCCGCCACCAGCACGCCGGCGAACTCCATCGCCAGCAGCCGCGTCACCGCTCCCGCGCCCGCGCCGTGCAGCTTGCGCAGCACGATCTCGCGCTCGCGGCGGCGCAGCGTGTAGGCGGCCAGCGCGTAGATGCCCACGGCCGCCAGCAGCAGGGCCAGCGCGCCGGTGACGCCGATCAGCTTGCCGATGCGCATGTCCTCCGCCATCGTGCGCGCCTGGTGCTCGCGCACCGACAGCACCTGCGCCTGCGCGGCCGGCAGCATGTCGTTGACGAGGGCGGCCAACTTGCGGCGCGTCTCGGCGGGGTCGCGGCTGTGCACGCTGATGACGCCGGTGCCGTGCTCGACGACGGGGATCAGGATGAGCGGCGAGCGCGGCAGGCGCGGGCGGTCGAAGCGCATGTCGTCGACGACGGCGACGATGGTCACCGGCAGGCCGCTGCGGAATTCCTTGATCACGCCCACCGTCTGGCCAATGGCGGCCTCGGGGCTGGCAAAGCCCAGCGCCGCCGCCGCGCTGCGGTCCAGCACCGCAGCGTTCTGCGCCACCTCGACGCGGTGGTCCGCCGACAGCTGGCCGGCCAGCAGGCGCACGCCGTACAGCTTCAGCCAGCCGGGCGTGAACTCGACGCCAGTGCGCAGGTCCGCGGATCGGCCGTTGGGGCCGTGGAACTGCGAGAACCACTTGCTTTCGTCGCGGCCCGGCACGTCGGACGACGCCGCCGCGACGATGACCTCGGGCCAGCCTTGGATGCGCGCCAGCAGCGACTGCACCTGCGCAGGCATCGTCTCCGGCGGCAGGTCCACGGCGATGCGGTCGGCGATCTCGAAGCCGCGCGGCAGGTCGGCCACGTGCTGCGTCTGCCAGGCCACGGTGAGGGCCAGCGCGGCGAACAGCGCGGCGGCGCCGAACTGCGCCGTCGTCATCACGCGGCGCAGCCAGCGGCTGGCGGCACCCTCGCTGTGGCTGCGGCCGGCCAACGATTCGGCGGGCCGCACGCGCAGTGCGATGCGGGTCAGCGGCAGCGCGCTCAAGGCCGCGATGGCAACGCACAGCGCCACCGCCAGTGTCACCATGACGGGCGACAGCACCGGCGTGTCGAAGCTGTGCTGCATCAGCACCGACACCGCCGGCGTGGCCCACCAGGCCAGCAGCATGCCCAGCACACCGGCCAGCCCCGCCACGGCCAGCGCCTCGACGAAGAACTGCACGCCCAGGGCCGGCGCGCTGGCGCCGAGCGACTTGCGCAGGCCGATCTCGCGCTGGCGCTTGAGCGTGCGCACGCTCCACAGGTTGATGAAGTTGATGACGGCCAGCGCCAGCACGCCGGCCGCCGCGGCGGCCAGGCTGCCCAGCCGCAGGCGGCGGTCGGGGCTGCCGGCACCGTGCAGGCCGATGTCCAGCACCGGCAGCGCGCGCAAGTAGGCCCACCAGCCGCCGCCCTTCAGGAAGTCGGCCGGCATGGCGGACGGCACCGGCTGCTTCTCGAACAGCCGCTGGGCGAGATCACCGACCTGGGATGCCGTGGCGCCGGGCTTCAGCCGCGCGTAAAGCGCGCCGTTGCCCCAGCTCCACATCGCGTAGCGGTCGACATAGGCCTTGGCGGCCGGCGCGTTGAAGCCGGCGATGGCGTCGTAGATCAGCGTGGAATTCAAGCTGGGCGAGGGTATGACGGCCATGACGGTCAGCGTGAGCGTCAGCGTGCGTGCCTTGCCGGGTTCGCCTTCCACCGTGGTGGTGACCGTCATGGGCCGGCCGACGACGTTGGTCGCGCCGAACAGCTGGTTGGCCCCCTTCTCCGTCAACGCCACGCCGTCGGGCGAGGTCAGCGCGGCGCGCAGGTCGCCGGCGATGGGCCGGATGCCGAACAGCGACTCGATGTCGGGGTCGGCGAGGATGGACGCCAGCCGGGCATGGTGCTGGGCGCCCTGCGCGTCGACCGCGCTCATCAGCAGCGGGAAATGGATGACTCGGCTCATCTCCGCCACCGGCGCGCCGGTGTCGCGCAGCGCGCGGCTCAGCGGCGTGGCGGGCACATAGCCATACCACTCGCTCGTGCTGCCGCCGGGCTGGCGCACCTTCCACTCGAAGGCGACGAGGCGCTCAGCCTCGGGCAGGTGGGCGTCGGGCCACAGCGTGTCGCGCAGGAAGCTGGCGGTCAGCAGCGTCAGCGCCAGGCCCAGCGCCAGGCCGGCGATGACGAGGGCGGCCGGGCCGGGTTCGCCGCGCAGCTGGCGCCAGGCGCCGCGCCAGAGGGTGGAGGAGGTGAGCAGGGTCATGGCCTGCCTTTGTGCAAGAGGCGGGCCAGCGCGTTTTGCCCGGGAAACCGGGCTTTTCGGCGCCTGAGCGTCCACTTGCGGACACCGGCACTGTCCGGTTCCGGACACCGCCTTGCCCGGCCCCCTCGCCGCACTTAGAGTCGCGCCCTCTCATGAGCGGCATCCTCATCCTCGACGACGACCCCGACGTGGCCCTGGCCGCGCGGCTGGCGCTGCGCAAGCTGGGTTCGGTGGTCGTGCGCAACGACCCGCTCGACTTGGCCGCAGCGCTAGACGAGATCGCCCCCGACGTGCTGCTGCTGGACATGAACTTCACGCCTGGTGCCAGCGACGGCGCGGCGGGGCTGGCGCTGCTGCGCGAGGTCGTCTCTCGTCGGGACGCGCCGGCCGTCGTCGTCATGACGGCCTATGCCGAAGTCGAGCTGGCCGTGCAGGCGCTGAAGGCCGGCGCCGTGGACTTCATCACCAAGCCCTGGGCCAATGAGCGGCTCGTCGCCTGCGTGCAGGCCGCGCTGGCCCGCCGCGCGCCCGCGCCCGTGGTGGGCGAGCTGCTGGGGGACTCGGCCGCGATGCAATCGCTGCGCGCACAGATCGCGCAGGTGGGCGCCAGCGAGGCCAGCGTGCTCATCCTGGGCGAGAACGGCGTCGGCAAAGAGCTGGTGGCGCGCGCCCTGCACCGGGCCTCGCCGCGTGCGACCGGGCCGCTGCTGGCCGTTGACATGGGCTCGCTGCCCGAGGCGCTGGTGGAGAGCGAGCTGTTCGGCCACCGGCGCGGCAGCTTCACCGATGCACGCGAGTCGCGCCCGGGTCGCTTCGTAGCGGCGGCGGGTGGCACGCTGTTGCTCGACGAGATCGGCAACCTGCCGCTGGCCAGCCAAGCCAAGCTGCTGGCCGCGCTGGAGCGCCGCGAGGTGACGCCGCTGGGCAGCGACAAGCCCGTGGCTGTCGACGTGCGCGTGCTGGCCGCCACCAACGTGGCCGAGGCCGAGCTGTTCGACGCGCGGCGCTTCCGGCCCGACCTGCTCTACCGCCTCAACACCGTGGTGCTGCGCGTGCCGCCGCTGCGCGAGCGCGGCGCGGGTGACATCGCGCTGCTGCTGAAGCACTACCTAGCGCAGTTCGCCAAGCGTGCCGTCGAACTGACACCCGATGCGCTGGCCCGCCTCAGCGCCTACCGCTGGCCCGGCAATGTGCGCGAGCTGCGCCAGGCCTGCGAGCGCGCGACGCTGTTGGCGCGCGGGCCGGTGTTCACGTTTGCCGACTTCGGCCTGCACGACGTGGCCGCATCCGCGCCTGTTGAACAGGGCCTGGACCTCGCCCAGCGCGAACGCGACGCCGTGCAGGCCGCGCTGACCCAGGCCGACGGCAACATCAGCCAGGCCGCCAAGCTGCTGGGCCTGAGCCGCGCGGCGCTGTACCGGCGGCTGGACAAGCATGGCCTTTGACCGCGCCCGCGCAGTTGGCGCAGCGCTCGTGCTGACCGCGAGTTCGGCCGGCGTAGGCGCGTCGCTCGACTCCCCGCGCCTGCTCGTCGCCTGCGCCTTGGCCGGTCTCATCGCCGCCGCCTTCGGCTGGGCCGCACTGACC
>NZ_JBGCUM010000042.1:0-51909 GCF_054177665.1 Roseateles sp. P5_E8
TGGCAGGCCCGGCGCTCGGCCCGCGAATGCAGGCCGCCTGGGCAAGTCAGGGCAATACAAAGACGACGGCCGAGCGCGCCGGCAGCGTGAAGCGGCCGGTGGCGGGGTCGAAACTGGCGCCGGTGGCCACGCGCTGGTCGGCGGCACCGGCGGCGCGGTGCACCGGGTGCAGCGCCAGCGCCTGGCCGATTTCGCCGGCCGCCGTCAGCGTCTGCGCGGCCTTGTCGACGTTGATCAGGTAGACGACGCGCTTGAAGCCGGCGCCCGCGTACCCATTGCCGTCCAGCGTGGCGGCCAGCACGACGGGGTTCTGGCCCGAGCCGGTGTTGAGGAACTTCAGCCGCGCCTTGATGTCATCGGCCGTGCGCAGCCGGAATAGCGTGGAGCTGGCGCGGATCTTCAGCAGGTCGCGAAAGGCGTCGCGCATCCAGGCGATGTCGCCCGGCGCCGGCTTGATGGTGGTGTTGATGAGGAAGGGCTTGAGCAGCGCCCAGTCCGCGCCGTTGTCGCCCTGACTGGGCAGGCCGGTGCCGAAGTAGTTGTCCTGCGCGCTCCAGTCGATGCGGTTGAACCAGTCGCCGCTGTCGTAGCTGTTCCTGTCGAGCGACTTGCTGCGCAGCAGGTCGGTGCCGGCATGGAAATAGGCCACGCCCTGGCTGAAGGCGTTGATGGCGTTGGCCAGCAGCTGCACGCGGGTGCGGTCCTCGCGGCTGGTGGCGGTGGGCAGGCGCAGGGCCAGCACGTCAAACAGCGTCAGGTTGTCGTGGTTCTCCACGTAATTGACGACCTCGTCGGGCTGGCTGCTCCAGCCAATGTTGTTGCCCAGGCTCTCGGCCGTAACCGTCGCGTCCCAGTGCGTCGTGAAGGTATAGCTGCGCAGGCTGCCGGCGAGCGAGGCCTTGAGCTGGTCGCCCACCCACATCAGGTCGGTCTTGCTGCGCCCGGCGCCCGAGGCATTGGGGTCGTAGAACAGGCCGCTGACAAAGCCCTGGTTGCTGACGAGGGCGGCTCCTGAGTCGCAGCAGCCACCGCCGCGCACGGCGTCGCGAATGATGGGGTTGAAGCTGCCAATGCCCGAGCCGTTGAGGCTGTAGAGCGTGGCCTGCACGAAGCGGGCGCCGTCCTGCACCTCGCCGAAGTTCCAACCTTCGCCGATCAGCTGCACGTCGCGGCCCAGGGCCGTCTTCAGGCGCGCCTTCATCGCCTCCATGACCGCGCGCGGCTGGTGCCCCATGATGTCGAAGCGGAAGGAGTCGAGCTTGTAGTCGCGCGCCCATTGCAGCACCGAGTCGCTCATGAGTTTGCCCATCATGAGGTGCTCGGTGGCGGTGTTGTCGCAGCAGGTCGAGGTGGTGACCTTGCCGGCCGCGTCCAGGCGGTGGTAGTAGCCCGGCACGATGCGGTCCAGGATGGACTTCTCGTTCTGGCCCGATGCCGTCGTGTGGTTGTACACAACGTCCATGCCCACCCGCAGGCCGGCGTTCTTCAGGCCCAGCACCATCTGACGGAACTCGACGATGCGCTTGGCACCGTCGGCCGCTTCACTCGCGTAACTGCCCTCGGGCGCGTTGTAGTGATACGGGTCATAGCCCCAGTTGAAGCAGTCGCTGCTGGCCGTGGCCGAGACGGCGGCCTGCTGGGTTTCGGCATCGGCCGCACCGAACGGCGTCGGCGTTGTGCAGCCGCTTTCGGGCACCGAGGCGAGGTCGAAGACAGGCAGCAGGTGCACGTCGGTCAGGCCGGCATCGGCCAGCGCCTTCAGGTTCATGCCGTTGGAGCCGCTCTCCGTGAACGCCAGGTACTTGCCCCGGTTGGCTGCGCTGACGGTCGCGTCGTTTGCCGAGAAGTCGCGCACATGCAGCTCGTAGATGGCCATGTCGGTCTGCGCCGCGACCTTGGTGGACGTGGGCGCGCCATCCCAGCCGGCAGGCTTGAGGTTGGCCGCGCCCAGGTCGGCGATGTAGCTGCGCCTGGAGTCGGTCGTCAGGCTGACGGAGTACGGGTCGGTGACGAGGTTGCGCACGATGCCGCTGCCGCGCACGAAGACCTCGACGGCGAAGCGGTAGTACTTGCCGGACAGGTCGCCCGCCTTGGCCGCGCTCCACACGCCGGTGGCGGCGTCGAAGGCCAGCGCGTCTATGGTCCTGGCGTCGCCCGTGCTGCTGTCGTAGGTGAAGACGGTGACCTTCTGGGCCGTGGGCGCCCAGAGCTTGAAGGTGGTCTGGCCGCCGGCGATCTTGACGCCCAGGTCGTTGACGTTGGCGGCCGCCGCGTAGAGCTCGTCCAGCGCGGCGGGGGTCTGGGCGCTGGTGGCGTTCTGCACATTGCCCGAGGCGTCTTCCTGCACCAGCAGCAGTTGCTTCTTGTGCAGCTCGCCGAGCTGGGCGGCGTCGGCATCCTTCACCGTCAGCACGACGCCGCTGGCAATGAACTTGAAGCGCGTGGCGACAGCCGAGGGCAGGCTGCCGGTGAAGCGATCCAGCGTGATGGCCCCGTCCGCGCCGGCCACCTTGCCATCCTTGACGGCGGTGATCTGCGCCGTGGCCGAGTGGTAGAGCTTGAACGTGCCGCCGGCGTCCACCTGCGGCCATTGGATGAGCTGCTTCGTCAGCCAATAGGCCTTGGCGTCCGTCGTCGAGACGCTGCGCGTGTCGGGCGCGGCGGGGTAGACCGTGGCGTCACCCTGCACCAGCCACACCTCGGCGAGCTGGCTCTTGATCGTCAGCGAGCCGAAGTCGACGCGGACGTTGTCGGCGCGGCCATCCTTGTTGTCCTGGTTGGGCGAGACGCCGTGGACGATGAACTCCAGCGACTTGCGCGAGGCGTCGTCCTTGGGGTTGAGCACGGGCAGGTCGAAGACGACTTCACCGGCGTTGACGGCCGCGTAACTGGCCAGCTTGCTGAAGGCCACCGGGTTGGGCCAGTCGCCAACGGTGGTGCCCGAAGGCAGGCGCGCCGCGTCCAGCCCGCTGCCGCCCCACAGGTGCAGACCCCAGGCGGCGAAGTTCCCGTCGAAGCGCTTGTAGTGCACGCGCACGGTGGTGATGTCGGGCGCGGTGCTGCTCAGCGGGTTGGCGGTGTAGGTGGCGTTGTCGCCCTGCACGCGCCAGATCTCGTTGGCGCCGGCCTTGAGCACCCAGGTCTGGTCGGTGCCGCCGTGGTCCTTGTCATCGCCCTTGTGGAAGAGGTAGCCCACGCTGCCGGTCTGCGTGGCCAGCGGCACGTTGTAGACGGCGCCGAAGCTGTCGGTCGCGTCGGCATTGCGGCCCGCGCCCCAGTCCACGGCGGCGGCGGCGTTCCAGTGGTGCAGCTGCCAGCCGGTGTAGTCACTTGCCGTGCGGCGGTAATGGATGGTCAGCGTCGTCGTCGCGCCGCCGGGTGCGCTGGCGGCGGGGCTGGCCGGCTGGGCAGACAAGACCTTCTGGAAGCCGGTCTCGTTGCCGACGTCCAGGCCGGCGGGCGGGATGGGTGAGGGGTCGGGCGCGGGGGTGGTTGAACCCCCGCCGCCTCCTCCGCAGGCCGCCAGGGCCAACGCCAGGAACAGGAAAGCCGCGCCGCTCCTCAGCGCCACAACACACGAAGCAAAACTACATTTGTTGGTAGAAATCATGTCAATTCACGGTCAATATGTGGATTGCCTCACGGTGATTTCGCAAAGTCCACCGGGATTCCACCAACTTGGATATGTAGTTTTACTCCAATAGCATGCACGCAAATTCAAGGAGACACGGGCATGAAGGCATGGGCAGACGGTTTCGCGCGGCAGGCGCGGCGGGTGTTGGGGGCGGCGACGCTCGGCATGTGCGGGCTGCTGGCGGCCTGTGGCGGCGGCACCGCGGAGGTCCCACAACAAGGACCGACGAGCAGCATCGGCACGGCAGCAGCGGCGGATGAAATCGGCGTTGAACTGCTGGCCGGCGTGCCTGCGGTCGCCCTGCCCCGCGCCAGGATCGCCGCCGTAGCCTCGCCCGCCGAGCCGGCCACGTCGCTGCGCGTGCACTACCGCCGCAGCGACGGCAACCATGCCGGCTGGCAGATCCACACCTGGAACGCCGCGCAAAGCCCGAACTGGAACGGCGGCTGGAACGCGGCCGGCAGCGACGACTTCGGCGTCTATTACGACGTGCCACTGGCCTCGGGCAGCGGCTCGGTGGGCTTCCTGCTGCACAACGGCGACAACAAGGACAACGGCGGCGCCGACCAGAGCTATGTGCTGCAGGCCGGTGCCAACGAGATCTG
The DNA here is from genome assembly GCF_054177665.1 of Roseateles sp. P5_E8. NCBI lineage: Bacteria > Pseudomonadati > Pseudomonadota > Betaproteobacteria > Burkholderiales > Sphaerotilaceae > Roseateles > Roseateles sp. P5_E8. Next base: position 4,240 of record NZ_JBGCUM010000042.1, read on the forward strand.
GCGGCTGCAAGGCGACGGCGTCAACTACGCCAGCAACCCGCTGCTGCTGGCCGCACCCGACATCAAGACCGTGCGCGTGCACTACAAGCGCTTCGACGGCGGCTACGCCAACTGGGGCCTGCACCTGTGGAACGGCAGCGGGCTGAACGCACCGGCGCTGCCGACAGGCGTACAGATCGAGAACTGGGGCCAGCCCGTGCCGCTGAGCGCGATGGCCGGCTATGCGGCCGTCGACGGCGAGGTCGTGTTCGACATCCCCGTTCTGAACCCGCAAGGCGATGTGAACCGCAAGGCGCTGGAATTCATCATCCACGGCCTGTCGCCCAACGAGAACGACAAGGACGGCCGCAACGACAACATCCGCGTCGACTTCGCCGCGCTGACCATCCAGAACCAGGTCGGCCAGATCTGGCTGGTGGAGCGCGACGCCACCGTCTACTTCGCGCCGCCCGACCTGCGCAGCGTCTCCAGCACCGACGCGCGCGCCGTGTGGCTGAACAAGACGCTGGTGAAGTGGCCACGCGTCACCGCCTCCGGCGTCGTGCGCCTCTACCACTCGGCCACCGGCCAGATCAGCGTCGCCGCGGACGCGCAAGTGCAAGGCGCCGACGGCTTCATCACGCTGGACCCCTTCACCGGCACCGCGCCGGCCGCCGATGCGCTGCGCTTCAAGTACGTCGGCAACGGCGCCGTGTTCGGCGTGCGCAGCGCTGACATGGCCCGCCTGCCCGCGCTGCACCAGCAGCAGCTCGTGCTCGTGCAGCAGGACGCGGCGGGCAAGGTGCAGAACGCCACCACCGCACAGATTGCCGGCGCGCTGGACGATCTCTACGCCGCGGCCAACAACGTGCCCGACCTGGGCGCCGCCGCCAGCAATGGCAACACCAGCTTCAAGCTGTGGGCGCCGACCGCGCAGACCGTGTCCCTGGTGCTGACGACCGCCCTGGGCAATTCGGGGCTGACCCGCACGACCACTGAGCCGATGACGCGCGACGTCGCCACCGGCGTGTGGAGCCTGACCAAGCAAGGCCATCTGCAGGGCGCCATCTACCGCTACCAGGTGCAGGTCTTCGTGAAGGGCACGGGCCTGGTGAAGAACCTCGTCACCGACCCCTACTCGCTGGGCCTGACGATGGGCGGCCAGCAGAGCGTCGTCATGGACCTGCAGGCACAGGCGACCAAGCCCAATGGCTGGGACCAGAGCGCCCCGCCCGCCACCGTGGCCGCGCCGTCGGACCTGAGCATCTATGAGCTGCACGTGCGCGACTTCTCGATCAACGACGCCACCGTGCCCGCCGCCAAACGCGGCAAGTACCTGGCGTTTGCCGAGAGCGGCTCCAACGGCATGAAGCACCTCACGGCCCTGGCCGCCGCCGGCCTGACCGACGTGCACCTGCTGCCGGTCTTCGACATCGCCAGCGTCAACGAGAAGAGTTGCACGACGCCCTCGCCAAGCGGCACGCCCGACAGCGAATCCCAGCAAGCCACAGTGGCCACCACCGCCGGCACCGACTGCTTCAACTGGGGCTACGACCCGCACCACTTCACGACGCCGGACGGCAGCTATGCCAGCAACGCCAACGACCCGCTCGCCCGCGTCGTCGAGTTCCGCCGCATGGTGCAGTCCCTCAACGCCGCCGGCCTGCGCGTGGGCATGGACGTGGTCTACAACCACACGACCTCGTCCGGCCAGAACGCCACCTCGGTGCTCGACAAGGTCGTGCCCGGCTACTACTTCCGCTACAACGCCACGGGCGGCATCGAGCGTTCGACCTGCTGCGAGAACACCGCGTCAGAGAACCTGATGATGGCCAAGCTGATGATGGACTCGGCCGTCACCTGGACGCGTGACTACCGCATCAGCTCGCTGCGCTTCGACATCATGGGCCACCACCCACGCTCGGTCATCGAGGCGCTGAAGGCCCGCGTCAAGCTCGCCACCGGCCGCGAGGTGCAGATCGTCGGCGAGGGCTGGAACTTCGGCGAAGTGGCCAACGGCGCGCGCTTCGTGCAGGCCGAGATGCTGTCGCTGAACGGCTCCGGCATCGGCAGCTTCAACCCGCTGATCCGCGACGCGGTGCGCGGCGGCGGCTGCTGCGACAGCGGCAACGCCGTCGTCGCCAACCAGGGCTATGTCAACGGCTTCTTCTACGACAGCAACGCCAGCGCCTCCGGCCAGAGCCGCGGCGAGCTGATGTGGTTCGCCGACCGCCTGAAGGCGACACTGGCCGGCTCCATCCGCAGCTTCCAGATGCAGACAAGCTGGGACGCAACGCTGCGCCTGGACCAGATCGACGTCGGCGGCATCCCGGCCGGCTGGGTGCTGGAGCCGGGCGAGGTCGTCAACTACGTGGAGAACCACGACAACTTGACCTTGTTCGACAACAACGCCTTCCGCCTGCCGACAACCACGAGCAAAGAAGACCGCGCCCGCGTGCAGATCCTGGCCAATGCCATCAATGCCTTCAGCCAGGGCGTGGCCTACTTCCATGCCGGCACCGACACGCTGCGCAGCAAGTCGCTCGACAGGAACAGCTACGACAGCGGCGACTGGTTCAACCGGCTGGACTGGAGCTACCAGGACAACGGTTTCGGCGCCGGCCTGCCGCCCTCGCGCGACAACGCCGACAACTGGGCGCTGGCCCGGCCGCTGCTGGCCAATGCGCTGATCAAGCCCCACGCCAACGACATCGCCTGGACGCGCGACGCCTTCCGCGACCTGCTGAAGATCCGCAAGAGCACCACGCTGCTGCGCCTGCGCACGGCCGAGGACATCAAGGCGCGGCTGACCTTCCTGAACACCGGCTCGTCGCAAGAGGCCACGGTGCTCGTCGGCCGCCTGAATGGCGTGGGCTACCCGGGCGCCAACTTCGATGAGCTCGTCTACCTGATCAACGTCGACAAGACCGCCAAGCAGTTGACCCTGCCGACGCTGGCCGGCCACGCACTGGAACTGCACCCGGCGCACACCGCCGACCAGCGCGCTCGCGCAGCCACGTTCGACCGCACGACCGGCGCCTTCAACGTGCCGGCCCGCACGGCCGTCGTCTTCGTCGTCCGCCCTGCCGCATCCAACTGAGAACCCAAGCCATGAACAAGTCACTCCAACGCCTGGCCGCTGCGGCCGCCCTCGCCTTCGCCGGACTCACCGCCAACGCTGCCACAGTTGTCGTGGACGTCAGCGGCGCGAACAGCTTCAACCGGCTGGTCGAAGCTGGCAACACGGGCTGGCTCATCGACATCGGTGCCAACGCCGTGCTGAACTCGCTCGATTGGACGGTGACGCTGAACGCCTTCGCGCCCAGCAGCCTGTCGGAAATGCTGGTCAGCTTCGGCAACTCCAGCGGCGCGGACCTCGTCACGTTTTCCCCCGATGCGCTCGCCGGCTTCAGCGGCAGCGGCAGCTACACCGGCTCGCTGGACCTGACCGGGCTCGGGCTCGCCGCAGGTGCCGATGGCAAGCTGTACATCGTGTTCAGCGAGGACTTCAATGACTTTGCTCCCGGAGTGGCAGAAGGCCAGTGGGTCAGCGGCACCCTGACGTTCGACGTGACGGCTGCGGCGGTGCCGGAGCCGGGCAGCGCGGCGCTGGCGGCGCTGGGTCTGGGTCTCGTGGCCGGCGCACGTCGCCTCCGTCGCGACTGACATCCAGGCTGCACGAAAGACCAAGGGCTTGGCGATTCGCCAAGCCCTTTTGCTTTGGCGCCAGCACGCCCCTAGATCCGGATGTGCCTTGACGCGATATCCGCAGTGATGGCCTCCGGCACCCCTGCCTCCTCCGCATGCTCCTGCCACCCGGCGACCGCGCCGGCAACCTGGGCGATGACGTCCCGCGCCGTGCCTATGCCGAAGCGCTCTGCTTCTGCCATCAGATCGCCGACTGAAAAGCCATCCACCTTGCCGTTCACCGACATCAGGTGGTGCCTGGTCCAGATGCTGCTGGGGTTGTGGGCGAAGGTGACGTCGTAGGCCGGCGCCAGGGCCCAGGGCTGGCCGCGGCGCAGGATGAAGGCGAAGTTCTTGGCATGGTCGTCGCAGTTGCGCGCCATCACATTGAAAGCCATGCGCCGGAACGCCTCTTCAAGCTGCGCATAGGGCAGCGCCAACTGCTTCATGGCCTGGAAGAGCTGCGCGTAGGCGTTCACCCCTCGCAGGTTGAAGTCCAGGTGCGACATGGCGCACAGCGACTGGACGTGGTGCTTGCCGTTGCCGTCGTGGCGGTCGAATCGGCGCGTCATGAAGTGGGCGCGGCCGTTCTCTTCCAGCAGGTCGCAGGCCGTCATGGCGATGCCGGCGGCCAGCGCCATGCGGTGGTAGGCGTACTCGATGCGGCCGTAGTGGCCCGGCGTGCCCAGGGCGTCGTCGCCGCCGATGCCGTCGAACTTCAGCAGCCAGTGCTGGAAGCCCTCTGGCGCCTCGAACTGGCCGGACAGCATCTCGCGCGTCGTCGGGTTCAGCGCGATGACGGCCTTGGCGCGGGCGCCGCCGGCCGACGTGCCCACCTCGATGATGTTGCGCAGCGCCAGGCTGGTTTCTTCATCGCCCTCCAGCTCGCCGTGGACGGCCTGGCGGGCCGTGGTGACCAGCTCGGCCAGGTTGATGGCGGTGGGCTTGCGCGTCGCCAGGCCGCGCGCGGGGCGGAACTCCAGGGCGCCCATGGCCCGGTGGCCCAGGTAGGCCAGGCGGTCCAGCGGCGTCACCGCTGCGACGGGGTAGCCGCGCTCGGCCATGTAGCGGTTCACTAGCGCGTTGCCGAACTTGTCGGGCAGCGCGTCGGCCAGCATGGCCGGCAGGCGGTAGTAGGTGTCGCGGCTCAGGTCGGGGAAAGCGAAGGGCGCCGCGCCGCGGCCGATGGGCATCTGCAGCGGCGCCAGCTCGATGCCGGCGCGCAGCCACGCCGGGTAGTACTGGAAGGCGTAGCAGCCCAGGCGCGGGTCCAGCGCGACGGCCCCGACCTCGTCGCCCCAGCAGTAGACGTCGATGGCGTCGACCGGCCTGAACGGTGCCGACCTCTTCTTCGCGGCTTTCCTGGCGGTGACCATGGTCAGTTGTCGCTCGGGCGCAGGGGCTTGCCGGCCACGGGCGGCTGGCGCTCGCCCGTGGCCCGCTGCCGCTGATGTCCCAGCCGCATGACGTCGATGGGGCTGACGGTGACCTTGGGCGCGAGCGTGGCCAGCCAGCCCTCGCGGCCCAGGACGCGCAGCACGCGCACCAGCGTGCCCAACGTGGCGCCGGCGCCGCTCTCCAGGTTCACCAGGGCCGTGCGCGAGATGCCTGCCTGCTTCGCCAGGTCCAGCTGGGCGACGTTCTTGTCCAGCCGCAAGCGCTTGATGTCTTCACCCAGCGCCGCGATCAGCTCATCGGCTGTCGAGTCAATCAATGTCTTCATAAAAAGCCACCAATATCATTAATTTCCATCAATGATCTTATTTGAACACACTGATACGCGTAATTCTTGATTTGAATTTCTCTATTTCATTGACTTCAAAAGAAGTCATTGATCATGACTTAAAAGGATTTTGTATCTTTATGAAGTCACCATAGAACAATGTTCTCGACACGCGTGCCCTGACGAACATCGCCTAGCTGCACACCCCACGCTCGCGCGCGCTAAGGCCCAGGCTCTTGCTGCGCAGCATGTCCGGTTCGATCACCCACCTGCCTCGCACTTGCAGCGTTAGCGCGACGCTGAGACGATGCTGCGGTGCAATCCACCCGCCGCGCCACCCTCGCCACCCTGCCTGCGCTGATCCTGCCCGGAGTGGCACAGCCGGCAGCCCAGCCCCAGACCCCGCACCTCCCGCTGACGCTGGTCACCAGCGATCTGCCGCCGATGACCATGCCCGGCGAAGCAGGCCAGCGCGGCGTGCTGCTGGACCTGGTGGAGGTAATGCTCAAGCAGGCCGAACTGGCCACCCAGCCGGAGTTCTTCCCCTGGGCTCGCGCCATGCTGTTGGCGGGCGAGAAGCCGCGCACGCTGATCGTGCCGCTCAACCGCACCGCCGACCGCGAGGCGCGCTTCCAGTGGCTGGTGAAGCTCTATGCGCAGCGCTTCAGCTTCATCACGCTGGCAGGCAAGCCGCGCGTGGACAGCATCGAGCAGGCACGCAACCTGCGCATCGCCGGCCTGCGCGCCTCGTCCAACCTCGACCAGCTGCAGAAGCAAGGCGTGCCGCTTGCGCGGGTCTATCAATCCACCAGCGTTGCCGACATGCAGCGCGCGCTGGAGCGCGGCCTTGTCGACGCCCTCTACGGCAGCGAACTGATCCACGCCGACGCCTGGCGGCGCAGCGGCCGCAATGTCGCACTGCTGCAGACGGGGCTGGCGCTGGAGTCTGCCGACGTCTGGCTGGCCGCACAGAGCGGCATCACCGAGGCCGAGAAGGCGCGGCTGCAGCAGGCGCATGACGCGCTGCTGGCGGACGGCAGCGTGGAGCGCCTGTTCAAGCGCTATGGCCTGAAGTTCAGGCCGGAGGATTCGCGCTAGTCAATCCAGCACGAAGACGGCCGCGCTGCGCGCCGGCACCTCGAACCGGCCGGCCTGGAAGCGCGCCTCGCGCTTCACGCGCTCGTCCGCGCCCCGGCGCTGCACCGGGTGCAAGGCCCAGCGCGCCTTGGCCTCATCGGGCAGCACCAGCGCCTGGGCGGTCGGCGCGACGTTGATCAGCGTCAGCACCGCCTTGTGACCACCCATGCCGCGACCGTCTATGCGCGTCGCCACCAGCACGGGGTTCTGGCCCGGGCCGCTGCCAGGGAAGCTCAAGCGCTTCTTGATCTCGGCGGCGCTGCTCAAGCGCAGCAGCGGCGTGCTGGCGCGGATCTGCAGCAGGTCGCGGAAGACGTCGCGGGCCCAGGCGATCTCGGCCGGGCCGGGGGCTATTGAAGGGTCGGCCAGCCGCTCGCGGGCCAGCGCCCAGTCACAGCCGTCCTTGCCAAGGTTGTCCTGCTTGGGCGGCAGGCCGGTGCCGAAGTGGTTGCTCTGGTAGCTCCAGTCCAGCCGGTTGAACCAGTCGCCCGAGTCGTAGCTGTTGCGGTCCAGGCTCTTGCTGCGCAGGATGTCCTGGCCGGCATGGAAGTAGGCGATGCCCTGACTGAAGGCCACCAGCGCCGCGCCCAGCATCTGCACGCGGGCGCGGTCCTCGCGGCTGGTCGCCAGCGGCAGCTTCAGCGTGTTGACGTCGAACAGCGTCTGGTTGTCGTGGTTCTCCACGTAGTTGACGACCTCGCCGGGCTCGGACGCGAAGCCGGCCGGCTGGTCGCCGCCGTAGAGGATGGCATCGAGGCGCTTGGTTTCGCCACGCCAGGTTGTCAGCTCATAGCCGCGCAACGAGCCGGCAAGGCCGACGCGGATCATGTCGGCGGCGGTCAGCAGTTCTTCCGGCTTCGAGTTCGACAAGGCATTGGGCGCGTACACCAGGCCATTCAGCCAGCCCTGGTTGCGCACGCTGTCGTCGCCGCCCTCGCCTGCGTTGCCACCGCGTGCGGCATCCCGGCCGCGGTCGCTGAACGAGCCGATGCCACTGCCGTTCAAGCTCAGCTGCGAGGCCTGCTGGAAGCGCGCACCGTGAGCCACCTCGCCGAAGTTCCAGCCCTCGCCCAGCAGTTGCACCGGGCGGCCGGCTTCGGCGTTCACGCGCTTCTGTAGCTTCTCCATCGCCTCGCGCGGCTGGTGGCCCATCAGGTCAAAGCGCATGGAGTCGATGCGGTACTCGCGCACCCACAGCGCCGCCGAGTCGATCATCAACTTGGCCATCATGCGGTGCTCGGTGGCCGTGTTGTCGCAGCAGGTGGAGCGCTCGATGGCGCCCTTGGCGTTGAGGCGGTGGTAGTAGCCGGGCACGAGCCGGTCCAGCACGGACTTCTGTGCCTGGCCGGCCGCGGCCATGTGGTTGTAGACCATGTCCATGCCCACGCGCAGGCCGGCCTGGTGCAGAGCCATCACCATCGAGCGGAACTCGACAACGCGCTGGAGCGGGTCGGTCGCGAAGCTTCCCTCGGGCGCGTTGAAGTGCCAGGGGTCGTAGCCCCAGTTGAAGCAGTCGTCAGCGGCCAGGGCCATGACGGCGGCCTGCTGTGCCTCGCTGTCGGCGGGCGCGTTCGGCACGGTGGGTGTCTTGCAGCCGCGCTCGGGCACGCTGGCGAGGTCGAAGACGGGCAGCAGGTGCACGTCAGTCATCCCTGCCCTGGCGAGCGCCTTCAGGTGCTTCATGCCGTTGGACGAGCCCTCGGTGAAGGCCAGGTACTTGCCGCGCCAGGCGGGGCGCACCGTCGCGTCGCTGACGGAGAAGTCGCGCACATGCAACTCGTAGATGAGCTGGTCCGTGGCCGCCTTCACGCGCGTCGGGCGCGGCACGGCGTCCCAGCCGCGGGGTTTGAGCGCGGCCGAGGCGAGATCGGCAACGACGCTGCGCTGCGAATCGGCCGTCAGCGCCACTGAGTAGGGGTCGGTGACGAGGTTGCGCACGCGGCCATGCGTGGGCGTGATGACATCGACGAGGTAGCGGTAGGCCTGGCCGCCCAGGTCGCCCGGTAGCGTGGCGCGCCACACGCCGGTGGCGGGGTCGAACTGCATCGCGTCGGCGGCGACGGCGGGCGACTCCGCGCCGCCGTAGCGGCACAGCAGCACACGCTGGGCCGTCGGCGCCCAGACGGCGAAGCCCGTCCGCGCCTGGGTCGGGTTGGCGCCAAGGTCGCTCAGGCCTCCAGCGGCGGCGTAGAGGTCGTCCAGTGCGCCCGGCGTCTGCACGCCGGTGGACGCCATGACGCGGCCGTCCGCCGTCTCGTGCACGAGAAGCAGTTGCTCGCGCAAAAGTGCAGCCACGTCCACGCCGTTCACCGCAAAGCGCGGCCCGTCGCCGATGAAGCGGAAACGCAGCGGCAGCGCGTTGGCGCTCGGTTGCAGTTCGACCGCCCCGTCGCCGCCCGCAACCACCTCATCCGTCACTGCCCGCAGTCCCGCTGCGCGCGCGTGATGCAGGCGCAGCCGCTCGCCCGCCTGCAGCTTCAGCCCCGGCCATTGCAGCGTGCGCGCGTCCAGCCAATAGGCCTCGGCCGAAGCGCTGGCGGCGGGCAGCGGCAGCGGCACCGGCGCGTTGCAGTCGTCGAGATCGCCCGCCCGTGCGGCTGCGGCGATCAGCGTCAGGCCCAGCAGCACTAACAGCTTGGGGCGAGGCGTCATGGCTTGTCTCCTTGTCATTGCCGTGATAGTAGCAAAACTACATTTATCGAAATCCCGCTATCGCTGCACTCTTGCATCTCGGTATGCTCGGCGTCAATCGGATAAGTAGTTTGATTACATCGCCGCCCGCCTCGACCAGATTCGTCGGCCCTCGCCCGCCTCCGCGTCATCGCCGCGCGCCCACACGCATCCGCGCTGAAAGCATGCCCATGCGACTCCTCCTCTCCCTCGCGCTCGCCCTTGCCGGCACCACCGCGCAAGCCCAGATCGACACCCGCCCCGTGCCCGCCCAGCCGCGCGCCAGCACCTTGCCGGCCAACTGGCAGCAAGGCGTCTTCATGGAAGTCTTCGTGCGCGGCTACCAGGACAGCAACGGCGACGGCATCGGCGACCTGCGCGGGCTCACGAGCCGGCTGGACTACCTGAAGAAGCTCGGCGTCAGCGGCCTGTGGCTGATGCCCATCACCGCCAGCTCCGACCACGACCACGGCTACGCGACGACCGATTTCCGCGCCGTCGAACCGCAGTACGGCACGCTGGCCGATTTCGACGAGCTGATCCGCGAGGCGCACAAGCGCGGCATCGGCATCGTCATGGACTACGTCATCAACCATGCGTCCTGGCAGTTCCCGCCCTTCCAGCAGGCCGTGGCCGACCGCAACAGCCCCTGGCGCAGCTGGTTCGTCTGGGACGCCAACCCCGGCCCGGGTTGGGACATCTGGGGCAAATACCCCTGGTACGACGCCGCCACCAAGCCCTGGGACTGGCCCGGCGAGCTGAAGGACCTGCCCCCGCCAAGGCCCGGCGCGCCAGACGTGTTCTTCGGCACCTTCGGCCCGCACATGCCCGACTTCAACATGCGCAACCCAGCGGTGGTGCAGTACCACGAGGACTCGCTGCGCTTCTGGCTCAACCGCGGGCTGGACGGCTACCGGCTGGACGCCGTGCCCCACCTGATCGAGAACAACGCCAAGGACTGGAACGACCAGCCCGAAAGCCGCGTGCTGACCAAGCGCTTCCAGGACCTCATCAAGCGCTACCCCGGCCGCTACGTCGTCTGCGAGGCCACAGCCGAGCCCATTGCCTACGGCAAGCCGGAGCTGTGCGGCGGCGCCTTCGCCTTCAACCAGAACTACGAGCTGATGAAGGCCGCCAAGGGCGATGCCGCAGCCGTGAAGAAGCTGGCCGACTACTACCGTGCCATGTCCCCGACGATGGCGACCTTCCTGCACAACCACGACATCTTCACCGGCCAGCGCGTGTGGGACCAGCTGCACGGCGACGAGGCCCGCTACCGGCTGGCGGCTGCGAGCTACCTGCTGCTGCCCGGCACGCCCTTTGTCTACTACGGCGAGGAGATCGGCCTGGCTGGCATCGACGGCAAGGACGCCAAGGACGATGCGCCGCTGCGCTCGCCGATGAGCTGGACGGCGGCTGGCGGTTTCTCGACGAACCCGCAGCCCTTCCGCCCACTGGCGCTGAACCGCAGCAAGAACAACGCCGAGAGCCAGCAGCGCGACCGGGCCTCGCTGTTCAACTTCTACCGCGAACTGATCGCGCTGCGCCGCATGTCGCCCGCACTGACGCTGGGCCGCTACGAGGCCGACAAGGTCGACGGCCACCTTTGGACCTTCCAGCGCGTGCACGGCAAGGAGCGCCTGCTGGTGGCCATCAACTACGGCGACGCGTCAGCCACGCTGGACCTGCCGGCCCGCGCTCGCGCCATCTACCCCAAGGCCGGCGCCCGCGCCGCGCTGCCGCCGCTCTCCGTGCGCGTCTACTCGCTGAACTGAACATGAACCGACACCTCACCCGCAGCCTGCTCGCCGCGCTACTGATCTGTTCCGCCCCCGCCTGGGCCGCCGACGTCGAGCGCATCGAGCCGCCGCACTGGTGGGTCGGCATGCGCGACACCCAGCTTGAACTGATGGTGCATGCGCCCGGCATTGCCAAGGCCAAGGCCAGGCTGCACGCACCAGTGCCTGGCGTGCGCCTCAAAGGCAGCACCCGCCTGGACAGCGACAACTACCTGTTCGTCGCGCTGGACATTGCGAACAGCGCCAAGCCCGGCACGCTGACTCTCGACTTCATCGCCGCCGACGGCAAGACCGTGGTCGCCAGCCAGGCCTACCCGCTGCGCGCCCGCGCACCCGGTTCGGCCCAGCGCCAGGGCTTCGACGGCCGCGACGCGATCTACCTCGTCGTGCCCGACCGCTTCGCCAACGGCGACCCGGCCAACGACAACGCCGGCAAGCTCGGCGACCCGGTCAACCGCATCAACGCCGACGGCCGCCACGGTGGCGACATCCAGGGCATCGCCGACAAGCTCGACTACATCGCCGGCCTGGGCTTCACGCAGCTCTGGCCCACGCCGTTGGTGGAGAACCGCCAGCCCGAGTACAGCTATCACGGCTACTCGCCGACCGACCTCTACAAGATCGACCCGCGCTTCGGCACGAACGACGACTACCGCGCGCTGGTCGCCAAGGCCCGCGCCAAGGGCCTGGGCACCATCCACGACATCGTGCCCAACCACATCGGCTCGGGTCACTGGTGGATGGCCGACCTGCCCTCGCGCGACTGGGTCAACCAGCATGCGCAGTACACGGAGACCAATCACCGCCACGTCACGCAGATCGACCCCTACACGGCGCCCAGCGACCTCGAGCGCTTTGCCGGCGGCTGGTTCGTGCCGACGATGCCCGACCTCAACGGCCGCCAGCCCAAGATGGAGCGCTACCTGATCCAGAACGCGATCTGGTGGGTGGAGGACGCTGGCCTCAGCGGCCTGCGCGTGGACACCTATCCGTACTCCGACAAGGCCTTCCTGGCGCGCTGGTCCGGCGCCGTCATGCGCGAGTACCCCAGGCTCACGCTGGTGGGCGAGGAGATGACCGCCAACCCGCTGCAGGTGAACTACTGGCTGGCCGGCAAACCCAAGCACGACGGCTATGTGTCGCACATGCCCAGCATGATGGACTTCCCGCTGCACTACTGGCTGCGCGAGGCGCTGATGGAGCCCGACAACAAGGGCTACGGCACCGGCTGGGGCAAGCTCTACGAGGCCATGGCCAACGACGCCCTCTACCCCGAGCCGACGCGCATGGTGCTGTTCGAGGGCAACCACGACACCAACCGCATCTTCTCGGCCGTGGGCGAGGACGCCGGCCTGAACCGCATTGCCATCACCTTCATCGCCACGACGGCGCGCACGCCGCAGTTCTTCTACGGCAGCGAGATCCTGATGAAGAGCCCCATCGAGCGATCGGACGGCCTCGTGCGCTCGGACTTCCCCGGCGGCTGGGCCGGCGACACGGTCGACGCCGTCTCGGGCCGTGGCCTCACCGATGCGCAGCGCGACGCCCAGAGCTATCTGCGCAAGCTGCTCACCTGGCGCAAGTCCGCACCGGCCATCCACCACGGCAAGCTGATGCACTACAACCCGCTGGACGGCGTCTACGTCTACTTCCGCACCACGGACAAGCAGAAGGTGATGGTGGTGCTGAACAAGAACACCGCCACGACCGAGATCGACACCCGGCGCTTTGCCGAGCAGCTGACGGCGCGCTCCGCTGGCCGCGACGTCATCAGCGGCGAGCGCCACGAGCTGGGCCGAACGTTGAGCCTGGCGCCGCGCTCCGCCCTCGTGCTGGACGTCACCGAACGCTGAAAGGCGTCCCATGAAAGCCCTCATCACCCTCGCCACCTCCCTGCTGATGACTCTGCCCGCTATGGCCGCCGAGACGGCCCACCGTGTCGAACCGCCCAACTGGTGGGTCGGCATGCGCGACACATCCCTGCAACTGATGCTGCACGCGCCCGGCATCGCCGACGCCCAGCCCACGCTCACGCCCTACCCCGGCGTGACGCTCAAGGCCAGCCACCGCGTCACCAGCGCCAACTACCTCTTCGTCGACCTCGACATCGGCCCGAATACCAAGCCCGGTGAACTGGTGCTGTCCGTGGCCGGCAAGCCGCTGCGCTACACGCTGATGGCTCGCGCACCGGGTTCGGCGGAGCGCCAGGGCTTCGGCCCGAAGGACGCGATCTACCTGGTCGTGCCCGACCGCTTTGCCCAGGGTGGCAGCGGCAGGCAGACCGACATGAAGGAAGGCGTCGACCGCAAGGACCATGGCGGCCGCCACGGCGGCGACCTGGCCGGCCTGCGCCAGCACCTGGGCTACATCGCCGGCCTGGGCTTCACGCAGGTGTGGCCAACGCCGCTGGTCGAGAACAACAGCGCCAAGTACAGCTATCACGGCTATGCAGCGACCGACTTCTATCGCATCGACCCACGCTTCGGCACGAACGACGACTTCGGCGCCTTCGTGGCCGAGGCGCGCTCAAAAGGCGTGGGCGTCATCCAGGACATCGTGCTGAATCACATCGGCGCCGGCCACTGGTGGATGAAGGACCTGCCCGCGCCCGACTGGGTCAACGCCTGGCCGCAGTACACCGAGACGCACCATGCGCGCATGACGCTGCAGGACCCGTACGCGTCGGCGAACGACCGCAAGCGCTTCACCGACGGCTGGTTCGTGCCTGCCATGCCCGACCTGAACCAGCGCCGCCCCGAGCTGGCGACCTATCTGACGCAGATGACGCTGTGGTGGATAGAGAGCTACGGCCTGTCCGGGCTGCGCACCGACACCTACTCGTACAGCGACCGTGAGTTCCTGAGCCGCTGGTCGGCCCGCGTCATGCAGGAGTACCCACGCCTGAACATCGTCGGTGAGGAGTGGAGCCCGCATCCCGCCGTCGTGTCCTACTGGCAGCGCGGCAAGAAGAACCACGACGGCTATGTGTCCCACGCGCCCAGCATGATGGACTTCCCCATGCAGGCCAACCTGCTCGCGGCGCTGCTGGAGGACGACGGCGCCCACACCGGCCTGACCAAGCTCTACGAGGGACTGGCGCACGACTTCGTCTACCCCGACCCGGCCAACCTCGTCCTCTTCGATGRCAACCACGACACGCCTCGCCTGTTCTCGCTGCTGAAGAACGACGTCGGCCTGACCAGGATCGCGCTGGCCTACCTGGCCACGACACGCCGCATYCCGCAGCTCTTCTACGGCAGCGAACTGCTCATGCAAAGCCCCACCGAACGCGACGACGGCCGCGTGCGCGCCGACATGCCGGGGGGCTGGAAGGGCGACACGGTCGACGCGTTCACCGGAGCCGGGCTGACAGCCGAGCAGCGCGACATGCAGGACTGGGTGAGCCGCCTCTTCACCTGGCGCAAGGGCGCGACCGTCATCCACGACGGCGCGCTGATGCAGTTCGCGCCGCTGGAGGGCGTCTATGTGTTCTTCCGCTATGACGCAGGCCGCACCGTCATGGTCGCGCTGAACAAGACCGGCAAGGCGGTTGACCTGCCCACCGCGCGCTTCGCCGAACGTCTGGCGGTGGGCTACCGCGCACGTGACGTGCTGGGCGGCGATTCATTCACCATTGGCACGACGATCCGTGTGCCGGCGCGCAGCCCGCTGATCCTGGAACTTTCGCGCTGAAAAGAACAAGGGCCCCGAGGGGCCCTTTTCAATTGGCGCGAGGCGCGATCAACGCTGGCGGCGGCGGGCCAGGAAGCCCACGATGCCCAGACCGGCGAGCAGCAGTGCGTAGCTCTCGGGCTCAGGCACCGGCGCAGCCTCGAACGCGAAGCTCAGCTTGTTCTGCGGCTGGCCGCTGATGCCCGCGAAGCTGCCGGCGCTGGCGGTCAACGTGATCCAGGCGTCCTTAACTTCAATGCTCGTGACCCCGGTCAGAGCCTGGCTGCTGGTGCCCGAGAAGTACCCGAAAGGCGCGACCGTGGGGGTCTTGCCCAGAGGCGCGGTCGGCAGGACGAAATCCACACCATTCACGCTCAAGGTTGCATTGGCGGTGAGGCCGGTCGAACCGGCGAACTCGGCGTAGACCAGATTGCCGAGGGTACTCACCAACGTGCCGCCCAGCGCATAGCCGGAGTTCGCGGTCAGCGTGAAGCTGGGCAACGCAAACGACACCGACACCGCGGAACCGCCGGCATTGCTGACGGAAACAAGATTGGTCACCGACCATTCGAAACCGAAGACGTTGCCACTGCTGGACCAGCTGCTGAAGGAGTTGAAGGCCGCCGTTTCGTCGTAGGTGACCGTGTAGGCACCCGCGTTGTAGACGGTGGTGGCAGAGGCCAGGCCGGAAGCCAGCAGGGCTACGGCGGCGGCGAGAGTCTTCAATTGCATATCTGTCCCTTTTGTGGTCGGGGCAGAGGCCCCGTTCAAACGTGCGCGATGCTAAAGGGATAGGCCTGACAGGGGTTCCCCCGATTCACGGGGAGCTTCATCGCTGAATCAAGGCAGCTGCAACAACTCGAACGGCCCGCGCCCCGAGGCCGCCGTGATGAGCCCCAGCACCCGCGTCGGCTCGTTGCCTATCCAGTCCCAGTGGAAGCGCCAACCCCAGTTGCCGCCCAGCACGCCGGGCACGTTCATGCGGTGGCTGCCGTTCAGGCCCAGCACGTCTTGCAGTGGATAGACGGCGATGTTGGCCACCGAGTTGGCGCAGGCGCGGATCATGGCCCAGTGGATGTCGTGGTCGCCGCAGGCCAGGTACGAGCCGGCGAACTGGCGCTCGCGGGGCTTGGCCTGCTCCCACCAGCCGCGCACGGTGTCGTTGTCGTGCGTGCCGGTGTAGGCCACCGAGGCGGTGGGCCACATATGCGGCAGGAACTCGTGGTCGCCCTCGGCGCCGAAGGCGAATTGCAGGATCTTCATGCCGGGGAAGCCGCAGCCGTCGCGCAGTTCGTGCACGTCATCGGTGATGAAGCCCAGGTCCTCGGCCACGATGGGCAGCGGGCCGAGCGCCTTTTTGATGGCATCGAACAGCGCCATGCCGGGGCCGGTCAGCCACTGGCCCTGCTTGGCGTCGGGGCTGCTGGCGGGGATCTCGTAGTAGCCGGCAAAGCCGCGGAAATGGTCGATGCGAAAGACGTCAGCCTGACTCAGCGCACGCTGGATGCGCGCCGTCCACCAGGCGTAGTTCTCCTCGGCCATCTTGTCCCAGCGGTAGAGCGGATTGCCCCAGCGCTGGCCGAGCGGACCAAGGTCATCGGGCGGCACGCCGGCCACCACGGTGGTCTGGAAGTTCTCGTCCAGCTCGTAGAGGTCGGGGCGCGACCAGCAGTCGGCGCTGTCGTGGGCGACGAAGATGGGCAGGTCGCCCATCAGGTGCACGCCGCGCTCGTTGGCGTAGGCCTTGAGCGCGCCGCCCTGCACGTCGAACTGCCATTGCACGAACTGCCAGAAGGCGATTTCGTCGGCGTAGTCCTTGCGGGCCTTGGCAATCGCCTTGGGCTCGCGCTTCTTGAGGCCTTCGCTCCATTCCCACCACGGCTGGCCGTTCAGCGGCGAGCGGATGGCCATGAAGAGCACGTAGTCGTCCAGCCAGCTCTGCGCCTCCAGGCACCACTTGGCGAAGGCGATGCGGTCGGCATCTGCCGCGTTGGCGAAGAAGCCCGCAGCCGCAGCGCGCAGCTGCTGCTCGCGCCAGGGCGTGACGACGCCGTAGTCGACACGCTCGCCGTGGAAGTGCGGCACTTCGGGTTGGGTCAACCAGCCCTTGGCGACCAGCGGCTCCAGCGCCACCATCCACTGGCTGCCGGCAAAGGCCGACACGCCCTGGTAGGGGCTGTCGCCGGGGCCGATGGGCGTCGTCGGCAGCAGCTGCCAGATGGATTGGCCCGCAGACTCCAGCCAGTCAACGAAGCGATAGGCGTCAGGGCCGAAGTCGCCCATGCCATGCGGGCCGGGCAGCGAGGTGATGTGCAGCAGCACACCGGAGGAGCGTTGATTGAGATTCATACGTGACGCAGAACGACGAGTGAGCGGGCCGGCACGCTGAGCGGCTGGCCGGGAAGAACGAGCGGCGCGGCCGATTCGCCGCTGCTGTCGAGCACGAGCTGCCAGGGCCCGTTGCAGAGCAGGAAGGGCAGCGGCGCCGGGTCGGGGTTGAAGACGATCATCAGCCGCGGCGTAGCGGCGTCAGCCTCACGCAGCTGGGCGCCAAAGGCACGCTGGCCGGCGTCGTGCCATTCATGCGGCGTCATCTCGTGGCCGCTGGGGGCGTACCAGGCGATGCTGGCTTCGCCGGGGCCGCTGGCGAACCAGCGCGGGTGGCGCAGCAGCGGCTCGGTGGCGCGCAGGGCCAGCAGTTCGGCGACAAGTTCGGTTGTCCGGAAGTCGGCCTGGTCCCAGTTCAACCACGTCGTCGCGTTGTCCTGGCAGTAGGCGTTGTTGTTGCCGCCCTGGCTGTTGGCGATCTCGTCGCCGGCGCAGAGCATGGGCGTGCCCTGGGCCAGCAGGGTGGTCGCCAGCAGCGCGCGGCGCACGCGCTCGCGAAGCGCGTTGATGGCGGCGTCAGCCGTCGGGCCTTCCGCGCCGAAGTTGGCCGCCAGCTCGCCGTCACGGCCGTCGCGGTTGTCCTCGCCGTTGGCGTGGTTGTGCTTGGTGGAATAACTCGTCAGGTCGGCCAGCGTGAAGCCGTCGTGCACGGCGACGAAGTTGACCGAGGCCGTCGGCAGGCGCCGGCCGTGGTGGAAGACGTCGCTGGAGGCCATGAAGCGGCGCGCGAACTCGCCGCGGCCCGTGCCCACACCCAGCCAGTAGCCGCGCACGGCGTCGCGGAACTTGTCGTTCCATTCCAGGAAGCGGCCCGGGAAGCGGCCGACCTGATAGCCGTCGTAGGCCGCGTCCCAGGGCTCGGCGATCAGGTGCACGCCGGCCAGCACCGGGTCCTGGCGCAGCGCGGTGAAGAAGGCGGCGCCTGCGTCGTAGCCCTGGCGCGTACGGCCGAGCACGGGGGCGAGGTCGAAGCGGAAGCCGTCGACGCCCATCTCGGCCACCCAATGGCGCAGCGAGTCCAGCACGAACTGGGTCACGCGGGGCTGGGAGCAGCGCACGGTGTTGCCGCAGCCGGTGAGGTTCTCGTAGCGGCTCTTGTCGTCGGCAGCGAGCCGGTACCAGGTGATGTTGTCGAGCCCGCGGAAAGACAGCGTCGGGCCGAACTCGTTGCCCTCGGGCGTGTGGTTGTAGACGACGTCGAGCACGACCTCCAGGCCAGCGTCGTGCAGCGCGTTCACCATCTGGCGGAACTCGGCCGTCACGGCGGTCGGGTCCTGGCGATGCTCGGCCTTCGCCCAGCGCGGGTCGGGGCAGAAGAAGCCCAGCGTGTTGTAGCCCCAGTAGTTGTGCAGGCCGCGCTCGGCGAGGTGGGGCTCGTCGATGCAGTACTGCACCGGCAGCAGCGACAGCGTCGTCACGCCCAGGCGCTTGAAATGAGCGATGGATGCGGGGTGGGCCAGGCCGGCGTAGGTGCCGCGCAGCTCTTCCGGCACACCGGGCAGCAGTTTGGAGAAACCCTTGACGTGGACCTCGTAGAGCACGACTTCGGCCGGCGCGCGGCGCGGCTTGTGGGCGCGGGCGTGGGCGACCGGCGGCGGCGGCACGCGCGCCTTCAGCGCTTGGGTGGCGTTGTCGCGTGTGTCCAGCGAGCGCGGGCCGTCCGGGTGGCCCAGCTCGTAGCCATGGTGCTCGGCGCGCCAGCCGAAGTGGCCGACGATCTCGCGCGCCCAGGGGTCCAGCAGCAGCTTGTGCGGGTTGAAGCGGTGGCCCAGCTCCGGCGCGTAGGGGCCGTGGGCACGAATGCCGTAGACGAGGCCGGGGCCGACGCCGGGCAGGAAGCCGTGGAAGACACCGTCATGCGGGCCGTCCAGCGTGTAGCGGCGCAGCTCGCGCTGGCCTTCGCCGTCGAAGACGCAGAGCTCGATGCGCGTCGCGTGCTCGCTGGCAACAGCGAAGTTGACGCCGCCGTCGCGGGCGAGGGAACCCAGGGGCTCATGCCAGCCGGGTTGGAGGTCGGGTAGGTGTGCCATCACAGACCAGCTAGCAAACACGATGCCCGCGGAACGGCGTTGTTGAGCATGGGCAGGTCAGATCGGAACAAAAAACACCGTCGCCAGCGGCGGCAGGTTGATCGCGATGGACAGGCGCTTGCCATGCGCCGGCCGGGCCTGCACGGGCAGGCCGGCCGCAGCCATGCCGTTGCCCATGTTGCTGCCGCCGTAATAGGCCGAGTCGGTATTGAGCGCCTCGCGCCAGGCGGTCACGCCGTCCGGCACGCCCAGCGAGTAGCCCTCGCGCGGCACCGGCGTCATGTTGCTGACGACGATGCACATGCGGCCTGTGCCGTCGCGGCGCACCCAGGCGTAGATGGAGTGCTCGGCGTCGTGGGCGCTGATCCACTCGAAGCCGCCGGCCTCGCAGTCCAGCCGATGCAGGGCGGAGTGCTCGCGGTAGAGCTTGTTCAGGTCGCGCACCAGGCGCTGCACGCCAGCGTGGCGGTCGTCCTCCAGCAGGCCCCAGGGCAGGCCTTCGGCGTGGTTCCACTCCTGGCGCTGGGCGAACTCCTGGCCCATGAAGAGCAGCTTCTTGCCGGGGTGGCCCCACATGAAGCCGTAGTAGGCGCGCAGGTTGGCGAATTTCTGCCAGTCGTCGCCCGGCATCTTGCTGAGCATGGAGCCCTTGCCGTGCACGACCTCGTCGTGCGAGATGGGCAGCATGAAGTTCTCGCTGAACGCATAGATCAGGCCGAAGGTCATCTTGTCGTGATGCCAGCGGCGGTTGATCGGGTCCTCGGCGATGTAGCGCAAGGTGTCGTTCATCCAGCCCATATTCCACTTGTAGTGGAAGCCCAGGCCGCCCGTGTACGTGGGCGCCGAAACGCCGGGGAAGCTGGTGCTTTCCTCGGCCACGGTGATGGCGCCTTCGACCTCGCCGACATGCTCGTTCATCTCGCGCAGCATCGAGATGGCTTCGAGGTTCTCGCGGCCGCCGCGGATGTTCGGAATCCACTCGCCCGCCGGCCGCGAGTAGTCGCGGTAGAGCATGCTGGCCACGGCGTCCACGCGCAGGCCGTCCACGCCCCAGCGCTCGATCCAGTAGAGCGCGCTGCCGACCAGGAACTGGCGCACCTCGGTGCGGCCGAAGTTGTAGATCAGCGTGTTCCAGTCGCGGTGGAAGCCTTCTTTCGGGTCGGCGTATTCGTAGATGCGCGTGCCGTCGAACTCGGCCATGCCGTGCGGGTCAGCCGGGAAGTGCGCCGGCACCCAGTCCAGCAGCAGGCCCAGGCCCGCGTCGTGGCAGGCCTTGACGAAGCGGGCGAAACCCTCGGGCGGGCCGAAGCGGGCGCTGGGCGCGTACAGGCCCAGCGTCTGGTAGCCCCAGGAGCCGTCGAAGGGGTACTCCGTGACGGGCATCAGCTGCAAGTGCGTGAAGCCCATATCGGCGGCGTAGGCGGGCAGCTGCTCGGCGAGTTCGTCCCAGGTGGGGAACTCGGCGGACAGGCCACGGCGCCACGACGCGGCGTGCACCTCGTAGACGCTGATCGGCGACTCGCG
Organism: Roseateles sp. P5_E8; assembly: GCF_054177665.1. Taxonomy (NCBI): domain Bacteria; kingdom Pseudomonadati; phylum Pseudomonadota; class Betaproteobacteria; order Burkholderiales; family Sphaerotilaceae; genus Roseateles; species Roseateles sp. P5_E8. The sequence goes on from NZ_JBGCUM010000042.1 coordinate 24,849, forward strand.
CCGGTTGGCGCGCTCGCGCTGGCGCGGCAGCGGCGTGATGTCGGGCAGCGGCGCCACGACGCTGGCCGTGTCGGGCCGCAGCTGGGCGCGGCGGGCATAGGGGTCGGCCTTCAGCGGCAGCAACGTGCCGTTGCCACTGACGATCTCGAACTTATAGAGGTCGCCCTCGGCCGCATGCGGCACGAAGATCTCCCACACGCCGGCCTGGTGGCGCAGCCGCATCGGGTGGCGGCGGCCGTCCCAGTTGTTGAAGCCGCCGACGACGCTGACGCGCCGTGCGTTGGGCGCCCAGACGGCGAAGCGCACGCCGGCCACGTCGCCGTACTGCACAAGGTGCGCGCCCAGGCTCAGGTAGGGCCTTGAGTTGCGGCCCTCGGCCAGCGCCTTCAGCTCGTCGTCGCTGAGCTGGGGGTAGAAGTTGTAGGGGTCGGCATAGACACCCTCACTGCCGCCCGCCCAGCGCACCGCCAGGCGGTAGTCGAAGCGGTGCTTGCGCCGTGGCACCTGGGCCTCGAAGAAGCCGGCGCGGCGGCGCTCCAGCTCGACGATGCGCTTGCCGCTGCCGGCGTCCAGCAGCGCCACCTCATCGGCATCGGGCAGCAGCACCCGCACCCAGAGCCGTCCGCTGTCATCCGCATGCAGGCCGAGCCGGCCGAAGGGATCGGCGTGGCGGCCCGCCAGCAGGGAGTCAACGTCGGCGTCTGTGAGCATCAGTGCGCGCCCGGCCGTCCGAAGGGCACTGACGCCCCCTTGGGGGGCAGCGAGCGAAGGGAGCGTGGGGGCATCATTTCGTCAGGTGTTGAGACTTTTAACGGACCAGACACGGTCCACGTATTCGGCGATCGTGCGATCGGACGAGAACGGGCCCATGCCGGCGATATTGCGCAGCGCGCGTTCAGCCCAGGCGGCGCGGTCGGCGAACAGCGTGTCGACCTTGGCCTGGGTGGCGACGTATTCGGCGAAATCGGCCATCAGCAGGTAGACATCACGGTGCAGCAGGCTGTCGACCAAGCTGCGGTAACGCTCGGTGTCGCCATTGCTGAAGACGCCGGCCGAGATGGCGTCGATGACGCGCTTGAGCTGGCGATTCTCTTCGACGTACAGGCGCGGGTCGTAGCCCAGCTGCTTGATCTTGGCGACGGCGTCGGCGCGCAGGCCGAACACGAACATGTTCTCCACGCCCATGGCCTCGGCCATCTCGATGTTGGCGCCGTCCCAGGTGCCGATGGTGACCGCGCCGTTCATGCCGAACTTCATGTTGCCGGTGCCCGAGGCCTCGGTGCCGGCCGTCGAGATCTGCTCCGACAGGTCGGCCGCCGGGATGATGCTTTCGGCCAGCGTGACGCTGTAGTTGGGCAGGAAGACGAGCTTGAGCTTGTCGCCCACGCGCGGGTCGCTGTTGATGACGCGGGCCACGTCGTGCGCCAGGCGCACGATGCTCTTGGCCATCTGGTAGGCCGAGGCCGCCTTGCCGGCAATGATCACCGTGCGCGGCACCCAGTTGGCGTCGGGGTTGTCGCGGATGGCCTGGTAGCGGCTGATGACATGCAGCAGGTTGAGCAGCTGGCGCTTGTACTCGTGGATGCGCTTGATCTGGATGTCGAACAGGCTGTCGACGTTGACGTTCAGCCCCAGCTCACGGCGGATGACGGCGGCCAGGCGCTCCTTGTTGGCGCGCTTGACCGCCAGGAATTCCTCGCCAAGCTCGCGGTTGGCGGCCAGTGGCGCCAGCTCGCCCAACTCAGCCAGGTTCTTGCGCCAGCCTTCACCGATGCGGCTGTCCAGCAGAGTGGACAGCAGCGGGTTGGCCTGCTCCAGCCAGCGGCGCGGCGTGACGCCGTTGGTGACGTTGTGGAAGCGCTCCGGCCAGACGCGCGCGTAGTCGGCAAAGATGGTCTGCACCATCAATTCGGAGTGCAGCGCCGCCACACCGTTGACGCGGTGCGAGGCGACCAGCGCGACGGAGGCCATGCGCACGCGGCGCTCGCTGCCGTGGCTGCCTTCGTCGATGAGGGACACGCGCGAGGCGAAGGCGTGGTCGCCGGGGAAGCGCTCTTCCAGTTCGGCCAGGAAACGGTGGTTGATCTCGTAGATGATTTCCAGATGACGCGGCAGCAGGGCCTCGAACATCCGCACCGGCCAGGTCTCCAGCGCCTCGGGCATCAGCGTGTGGTTGGTGTAGGCCACGGCCTGGCGCGTGATCTTCCAGGCCTCGTCCCAACCCAGGCCTTGCTCGTCCAGCAGCAGGCGCATCAGCTCTGCCGGGGCGAGCGCCGGGTGGGTGTCATTCAGGTGGATGGCGTTGCTCTTGCCGAGGTTGTGCAGCGAGCCGAACTCGCGCAGATGGCGCGCCACCAGGTCTTGCAGCGAGGCGCTGACGAGGAAGGCCTCCTGCTTCAGGCGCAGCTCACGGCCGGCCTCCGTGGAGTCGTCGGGGTAGAGCACCCAGTTGATGGAATCGGCCAGCACCTGGTGGCGGGCCGCGCCGACATAGTCGCCCTCGCAGAAGGGCTTGAAGGCGATGGGCGAGGCCGTCGCCTGCCATTGGCGCAGCGTGGAGACGCGCTCGCTGTGGTGGGCGGGCACGATGAAGTCGTAGGCCTGGGCCTCGATCTCGTAGCCCGGCTGCCAGCGACGCACGCCGGTGGCATCGGCCTCCACGCGGCCGCCGAAGCCGACGTGGAAGCGCAGGTCGTGGCGGGGCAGCTCCCAGGCGGGTGTGTCACGGGTCCAGTCGTCGGGCTGCTCCAGCTGGCGGCCCTGGCTGATGATTTGCGCGAAGGTGCCGTAGTGATAGCGCAGGCCGTAGCCGAAGGACGGCAGCTCCAGCTCGGCGAACGAGTCCAGGAAGCAGGCAGCCAGGCGGCCCAGGCCGCCGTTGCCCAAAGCGGCATCGGGCTCACGCTCCAGCACGTCGCCCAGGGTCATGCCCTGCTCGGCCAGCTTGGCCTCCAGCGGCTCGGTCAGCTTCAGGGCCGCGAGCGCGTTGGACAGCGCGCGGCCCATCAGGAATTCCATCGACAGGTAGTGCACGCGGCGCACCGGCGCCTTGTCGCCACGCTTGGCGTCAGCGGCTTGCGTGGTGGCCCAGCGGCGGGCAAGCGTCTCGCGGCAGGCGATGGCCGCGGCATGCAGCGCGGCCTGGGGCGTGGCGCCGTGGCTGGACTGCGAGACCTCGCGGTCGTAGGCGGTCTCGAAGGCCGTGCGCAGGGCCTGGGTCTGGGGAGAAACAGCCGCAGAGGCGGTGGAGGCAGACAGCTTCATCGCGGTGGCCTTGGAAGTGCGTTCAACGGTCAGCGGGGTGCTGAGGCGGGTTCGGGTGTTCATCAGTGCCAGCCCTCGGGGACGAGGGAAGAATGCTACCGGAGCGGGAGCGATGTCCGAAGTATCGGACAGCTCCGGGGCGTTGTGTAGTTTGACTACATCGGGGAAACCACCTACGGACCGCAAATCGTTGATCCGCAAGGGTTTACTGAAGAATTCAGCGGGTAGACGCCGTTGTTTCAGCCGGACATGACATGTATATTGTCTACAAACGTGGTTAAAAGAGCGAAATTTGACCCCGAATGACGAGACAAGCCGGCACCCTGATGCCGAGCAGAAGAAAGGTTAGAAGTGGCAGACGTTCGACTCACCGGCGTTGAAAAAGCCTATGGCGACATCCGCATCCTGCATGGCATCGACCTGGAGATCCGCGACGGCGAATTCATGGTCTTCGTCGGGCCGTCGGGCTGCGGCAAGTCCACGCTCCTGCGCACGATTGCCGGCCTGGAGGAGATCACCAGCGGCGAGCTGACCATCGGCGGGCGCGTCGTCAACGACGTGCCGCCCAGCGAGCGCGGCATCGCCATGGTGTTCCAGTCGTATGCGCTCTACCCGCATATGAATCTGTTCGACAACATGGCGTTTGGGCTGAAGCTGGCCAAGGTTCCCAAGGCGGAGATCGAGACGGCGGTGCGGACTGCGGCCAAGATCCTTCATATCGAGCATCTGCTGGACCGCAAGCCCAAAGACCTGTCCGGCGGCCAACGCCAGCGCGTCGCCATCGGCCGCGCCATCGTGCGCAAGCCCGAGGTGTTCCTTTTCGACGAGCCGCTGTCCAACCTCGATGCAGCCCTGCGCGTGCGCATGCGCTACGAGTTCGCCAAGCTGCACGAGGACCTCAAGACCACGATGATCTACGTGACCCACGACCAGGTGGAGGCCATGACGTTGGCCGACCGCATCGTCGTGCTGAGCGCCGGCAAGATCGAGCAGGTCGGCTCGCCGCTGGAGTTGTACGAGCACCCGCGCAATCTCTTCGTGGCCGGCTTCATCGGCAGCCCGAAGATGAACTTCATCGAGGGCGAGCTGGTCGCCATCGAGGCGGGCCACGTCGACGTGAAGCTGAACGGCGGCAGCGTCGTGCTGCACGCCAAGGTGGACGGCAGCGCCGCCAAGCTGGGCGACAAGGTGACCCTGGGCGTACGGCCCGAACACATCCGCCAAGGTGGCGAAGGCAACCTGCTGCACAGCACCGTCGCCTTTGTCGAGTCGCTGGGCGGCATCACCTTCGCCTACTGCCCCTACCCCGGCCTGGAAGAGCCGCTTACCTGCCAGTTCGAAGGCCGCAACGGCTGCGACCGCCTGCGCAATGGGCAGGCACTGGACCTGCACCTGCCGGCCGAGGCGCTGTATGTGTTCGACGCCAATGGCATCGCCCTGCGTCGCCTGGCCGCGCCGGAGCTGTACGCATGAGGCTCAAGGCAATGCTTGCTGCGGCCCTGGTCGCCACTGTGGCACCGGCGCTGGCCGAGGCGCCCAAGCTCCTGGTCTGGATCAACGGCGACAAGGCCTACAACGGCTTGCAGAAAGTGGGCGACGCGTTCGAGAAGGTCTCGGGCGTCAAGGTCGTCGTCGAGCATCCGGTCGACCCGACCGACAAGTTCCAGCAGGCCGCCGGCGCCGGCAAGGGCCCGGACATCTTCTGCTGGCCGCACGACCGCGTCGGCGAATGGGCCAAGGCCGGGCTGCTGACGCCGCTGCGGCCGTCGGCCCGACTCAAGGCCGAGTCCGAGGAGACGGCCTGGCAGGCCCTCAGCTACCGCGGCCGCATCTGGGGCTACCCCATCGCCATCGAGACGACGGGCCTCATCTACAACAAGGCGCTGATCAAGCAGCCGCCGGCCACCTGGGACGAGGTCATGGCGCTGGACAAGCAGCTCCAGACGCAAGGCAAGCACGCCATCCTCTGGCACTACACCAAGAGCTTCTTCACCTGGCCGATGCTGGCGGGCGCCGGCGGCGTCATCTTCGGCCGTGATGCCCTCGGCGACTTCGACGCCAGCAAGGTGGACGTCAACAACGCCGGCGCGCTGCGCGCCGCGCAGACGCTGGACAGCCTCATCAAGAACGGCCACATGCCCAAGGGCGCCAACTACGCCGAGATGGAATCGGCCTTCGCGCGCGGTGACGTGGCCATGATGATCTCCGGCCCCTGGGCCTGGGACAACGCCAAGCGGGCCAAAATCGATATCGGCGTGGCGGGCATCCCAGCCGTCGTCGCCGGCAAGCCGAGCCAGAGCTTCGTCGGCGTGCTGGGCTGCATGATCTCGGCGCCCAGCAAGAACAAGGACATCGCCAAGGAGTTCATCGAGAACCACCTGATGCGGCCCGAAGCGCTGAAGGTGCTGGACGCCGACGTGCCCATCGGCGTGCCGGCCAACAAGGCCTTCTACGCCGAGCTGTCGGTCAACCCGCTGATCAGCGCGAGCATGACCAACGCCCGCAACGGCGCGCCCATTCCCAACATCCCCGAGGTCGGCCGCTTCTGGACCGCGATGGACGCGGCGCTGGAAGCCATCACCAACGGACTGCAATCACCGAAGGACGCGCTCGACGGCGCTGCCGCACGGATGCTGCTGAACAAATGAACGCGCTGTCTTCATCTCTGGGCCAGGGCGCCTACTCGACGCTGCCGCCCACGCTGACCGAGAAGTTGTCCAAGGGGCTGTACTGGCCGCTGGCCGTGGCCGCCATGGTCGCCGCGCTCTACTTCGTCTTCGTCGTCTACACGACCGGTCAGGCGGCCTGGGCCGTGGGCCTGCTCGTGCTGTTCACGGCCGGCTTCTACGTCTACCTGACCAGCGGCGGCTTTGCCTGGCGCTACCTCTTCCCCGGCATTGCCGGCATGCTGTTGTTCATCGCGTTCCCGCTGGTCTACACGGCGCAGATTGGCTTCACCAACTACTCCAGCACCCACCTGCTCAACGAGAGCCGCGTGCGCGAGTACCTGCTGGAGCAGCGTGACGCGGTGGAAGACCAGGTGCTGGCCTACAGCCTGCATGCCAGCGGCACCGAGTACCGCCTCGCGCTGCGTGCCGACGGCGAACAAGCACCACGCTGGGTGTCGCCGCCGCTGGCGCTGCGCGCCGGCAAGGAGTTGCGAATCGACCTGGCGGCGGCTGAGGCTGCCACCACGCCACCGGACGCCGCCCTACCCTTGCCAGAGCTGATCAAGCATCGCGAGGCACTGGCCAAGCTCGTGCTCGTGCAGCCCGACAAGACGGAGTTGCACTACCTCGGTCTGCGTGAGTTCGGCCCCGTCAAGCCGCAGTGGACGGCCAATGCCGACGACAGCCTGACCCGCAACGCCGACGGCGCCGTCTTCAAGGCCAACCGCGAGACCGGCTTCTTCGCCTCCGCCAGCGGCGAAGTCCTGCAACCCGGATTCAAGGCCTTCATCGGCGTGGGCAACTACACCCGCATGCTGTTCGACGCCGAGTTCCGCGGCCCCTTCCTGTCCATCTTCTCGTGGACGGTCGTGTTCTCGGCGCTGACCGTCATCTTCGCCACGGCCATCGGCATGCTGTTCGCCGTGATGCTGAACTGGGAGGGCATGAAGTACCGCACCACCTACCGCACGCTGCTGTTCCTGCCGTATGCAGTGCCGGGCTTCATCTCCATCCTCGTCTTCAAGGGCTTGTTCAACCAGAACTTCGGCGAGATCAACGCCATCCTGAATGCGCTCTTCGGCGTCAAGCCGGCCTGGTTTGCCGACCCGTTCCTGGCCAAGACGATGCTGGTCATCGTCAACGTCTGGCTGGGCTATCCCTACGTGATGATCCTGTGCTCAGGCCTGCTGAAGTCCATCCCGGCTGACCTCTACGAAGCCTCGGCCCTGGCCGGCGCCAGCCCCGCGACCAACTTCTTCAAGATCACCGCGCCGCTGATCATCAAGCCGCTGGCGCCGCTGCTGGTGAGCGCCTTCGCGTTCAACTTCAACAACTTCGTGCTGATCGCGCTGCTGACCGACGGCCGGCCGGACTTCCTATCCACCAAGCTGCCGGCGGGGCAGACCGACATCCTCGTCAGCTACACCTACCGCATCGCCTTCAAGGACTCGGGCTCCGACTTCGGCCTCGCGGCGGCGATCTCGACGCTGATCTTCTTCCTGGTCGCGGCGCTGTCGTTGATCAATCTGCGCATGTCGGCGAGGGCGCAGAAATGATGGCGCCGTTTGATCGGATAGGTTGCCAAGCGCGGCAGACGAGGGACTACGTGTCCCCCGGCCGCTACGCGACCTCCTCCTTTACCTTCGTCCCTCGCCCACCGCACTCGGCAACCTCCACCACTTGTTTTCTTCGACGAGTAAAGCCGCTGGTGTTGGATCGGGCCGGGTGGGCGGGCTGCGCAGGTAAAGGAGGAGACCGCGTAGCGGGCGGGGGACACGGAGCAGAACGTCCACCCGGGCCGATCCCGACCTACCCTGACAGAAATTCGGAGTCCTGACCCATGGCCATCGTTCTCGGCAAACAAGCCCGCTGGCGCACCTTCGCCGCGCACGCGGTGATGTGGGTCTTCATCGCCATCACCCTCTTCCCGCTACTCGCCGTCGTGTCCATCTCGCTGCGCCCCGGCAACTTCGCCACTGGCAGCCTGATCCCGACCGAGATCAGCCTGGAGCACTGGAAGCTGGCCCTCGGCATTCCCTACCAGGCCGCCGACGGCAGCCTCGTGCAGCCGCCCTTCCCTGTGCTCACCTGGCTGTGGAACTCCATCAAGATCGCCACGGCCTCGGCCTTCCTCATCGTCGCCATCTCCACCAGCGCGGCTTATGCGTTCGCGCGCATGAAGTTCCGCTTCGACAAGCCCGTGCTCAACGGCATGCTGCTGTTGCAGATGTTCCCGCCGGTGCTGGCGCTGGTGGCGATCTTTGCCATCTTCGAGACCATCGGCAACTACGTGCCCGCGCTGGGCGTCGAGACACATGCCGGCCTCGTGCTCGCCTACCTCGGCGGCATCGCCACGCATGTGTGGACGATCAAGGGCTACTTCGAGACCATCCCCGTCGAGATCGAGGAGAACGCCAAGGTCGACGGCGCCACGCACTGGCAGGCCTTCTCACGCGTGCTGCTGCCGATGGCCATTCCCATCCTGATGGTGGTGTTCGTACTGGCCTTCATCGGCACCATCATCGAGTACCCGGTGGCGAGCATCCTGCTGCGTGAAGAAGGCAACCTCACGCTCGCCGTCGGCTCCAAATACTTCCTGCACGACCAGCGCTTCCTGTGGGGCGACTTCGCGGCGGCAGCCGTGCTATCGGGCCTGCCGATCACGCTGGTCTTCCTGCTCGCCCAGCGCTGGATCGTTTCCGGCCTGACGGCGGGCGGCGTCAAAGGCTGAGGTTTCCCATGTTGAAGTCAATCGCGCTGTGCGCAGCGCTGCTTTCGCTCGCCTCCATCTCAAACGCGGCCTGCACCAAGCCACCCCTTGGCGACGCCACCCTCTACCTGCGCGGCGGCCTGAACAACTGGGCGACGCAGGACGAGCAGGCCTTCGAGTACCGCTGCGATGCCTACTACCTGAACCTCAGCGCCAAGGGCAGGCAGGAGTTCAAGCTCGCCGATGAGGACTGGACGGCCAGCCTGACCATAGGCGGCGACGCCAAGGGCCAGCCCGCCCGGGGCGGCCCCGGCAACATCAAGCGCGACTTCAGCGGCGAGCACACGCTGCGCCTGAGCTTCGCCGCCGATGGCGCGCCGCAGCTGGACATCGGCCCCCAGACCTTCAAGCCCACGCCGCCCCAGCCCATCGCCGACAAGGCCGCGCTGACGACGCACTTCGACTCCCGCAATGCCGAATCCAAAGCGCCCTTCGGCGCCCAGCCAACCGGCAGCGAGGTCCGCTTCAATATCGGCAACGATGTGCCCGGCCTGAAGCGCGCCACCCTCGTCATCGAGCGCCGCCAGATGAGCGGCAACCAGGAACAGCTCGCCTACAAACCCGTGGCCCGCATCGCCATGACGCCGCATTCGCACGGACTGGGCACAGGCTTCTCGGCCAGCCATCGCTTCGACGCCACCGGCATCTACGGCTACTGGTTCGAGATCGAGACGGCCCAGGGCAGGTACGCGCTGCAGAACAACAAGGACACCATCTACTGGACCCGCGAAAAGGGCTCCATGGGCCCGGCCTCGGTCGAGCGCCTGCCGAGCAACCTGAACCGCATCCGCCGCTACCGCCAGACCGTTTACGCGCCCGACTTCAAGGTGCCGGACTGGGCCCGGGACATCGTCTATTACTACGTCTTCCCCGAGCGCTTTCGCAACGGCGACAAGGCCAACGACCCGCGCCCCGGCGGCGGCCGGCCGCAGGACCGCTACCAGGACCGCGACGTCGAACGCCATGCCACCTGGAACGAGAAGCCGTTCAAACCCGGCACGGGTGATGGCTCCGACAAGCTGTTCAACAACGACTTCTTCGGTGGCGACCTGGCCGGCGTCATCGAAAAACTCGACTACATCAAGAGCCTGGGCGCCAACGCCCTCTACCTGACGCCGGTGTTCCGCGCGCCCAGCAACCACAAGTACGACGCGGCCGACTACAAGCAGATCGACCCGGCCTTCGGCACGAACGAGGACTTCGTGCGCCTGTGCGCCGAGGCGGCCAAGCGCGGCATCCGCGTCATCCCCGACACCTCGCTGAACCACGTCGGCAGCGACTCGCCCTACTTCAACCGCTTCAACAACTTCCCCGCAGGCGGCGCCTTCGATGGCGGCAAGATCAACCCCGCCTCGCCCTATGCGAGCTGGTTCAAGTTCAAGCCCCAGGAGACCGACCCGGACAAGCAGTTCCAGGGCTGGGTGGGCGTGAAGGACCTGCCTGAGCTGAACAAGGACGACCCGTCCTGGCGCGCCTACGCCTACCGCGACACCGACTCGGTGACGAACTACTGGCTGGACCGCGGCGCGGCCGGCTGGCGCATGGACGTGGCGCCCTGGGTGCCCGACGATTTCTGGCGCGAATGGCGCCAGGCCGTGAAGACCAAGAAGCCCGACGCGCTGACGGTGGCCGAGACCTGGTTCGATTCGAGCAAGTACCTCCTGGGTGACATGTTCGACTCGACGATGAACTACATCTTCCGCAACGCCGTGCTGGACTACGCCGCCGGCAAGCCGGCCCGGCTGATGACGGCCAACCTGGAACTGATGCGCGAGGCCTATCCGCCCCAGTCCTTCTCGGCACTGATGAACCTGCTGTCCACGCACGACCAGCCGCGCGCGCTGCACCACTTCGGCGAAGACAGCGACCGCGCCCTCGCCAAGCAGCGCCTGCGCCTGGCCGTGTTCTTCCAGATGACCTACCCCGGCTCGCCCACCATCTACTACGGCGACGAAGTAGGCCTGGGCGGTGGCGAAGACCCCTTCAACCGCGCGCCCTACCCCTGGGCCGACGAAGGCGGCCAGCCGGACGTTGCGCTGCTGGCCGACTTCAAGCGGCTCACACGAATGCGCCACGACCTGCCCGTGCTGCGCCATGGCTCCTTAAGCGCGCCGCTGTTCGTGGATGACCATGTCGTCGTGCTGGCTCGCCAGGACGGCAAAACCTGGGCCCTCACCGCCACCAACAACAGCACCGCGCCGCGCACCGTCACCGTCCGCCTACCCTTCGCTGCGACCTCGCTGAAAGACGCCCTCGGCGGCGAAGCTGTTCCCGTCACAAACGGCGCTATCCAACTGACCGTGCCGCCGCTGTTCGGCCGCGTCCTCATCAATCAATGATTCTGAACAACCTCGGCCACACCGGCCTCAAAGTCTCCGCGCTCGGCTTCGGCGCCATGCACATCAACGACGAGCGCACCAGCGAGCTTGAGGCCGGCGCACTGCTCAACCATGTGCTCGACGAAGGCATCACCCTCATCGACACCGCACGCGGCTACGGCTTGAGCGAGGAGCGCATCGGCCGCCACATCGCCCACCGGCGCGCAGAGTTCGCGCTGTCCACCAAGGTCGGCTACGGCGTCGAGGGCGTGCCTGACTGGAACTATGACTGCATCGTCGCTGGCGTGGAGCGCGCGCTCAAACTGATGAAGACGGACTGGCTGGACATCGTCCACTTGCACTCCTGCCCGCTGCATGTGCTGGAGCAGGGCGACGTCATCCGCGCGCTGGCCGACTGCCGGCAGCAGGGCAAGCTGCGTGTGCCGGCCTACTCGGGCGACAACGCCGAGATTGACTTCGCCATCGGTTGCGGCGCCTTCGGCAGCGTGCAGACCTCCATCAGCGTCTGCGACCAAGCCCACCTCGCGCAGCGCGCCGCGCTGGCCGACCATGCCGGCGTCGGCGTCATCGCCAAGCGCCCGCTGGCCGGTGCCGTCTGGCGCCATGCCGAGCGGCCCGGCGACTTTGCCGAAGGTCAGTACTGGGACCGCTTCCAGGCCATGGCGATGGCGCCCGTCGACGACTGGGCGGACATCGCCCTGCGCTTCGCCGCCTTCCACACCGGCGCGGCCAGCGCCATCGTCGGCACGGCCAAGCCGGCCAACCTGCGCCGCAACCTCGACGCGATCGCACGCGGCCCCCTCTCGCCCGCCATGGCCCGCACGCTGCGGGACGCCTTTGCCCCCCACGACAACGAATGGCCGGGCCTGATCTGACACTGGACCAGGTCCGCCAGCAGGCCAACCTGGCCTTCATCGCCAATGGCGCGGAGTTCGCCTTCGGCCATCGAGCCGCCCTGCCCTTGTCCGTGGCGCAGTTGAAAGCGCTGAGCGCAAGCAGCCCTGGCGTCGAGGCAGTTCACGACGGCGGGCTGACCGCCGAGGTGCTGTGCCTGGGCCACGCCGGCCGGCGCTGGGCCGTCAAGCGCGCCCGCGCCGAATGCCGGGTGCGCAACGAAGACGGCCGCACCTCCTTCTTGAACGAATTGCAGCGCCACGCCGAACTGGCCGGTCTTGCATTGCCATGCGTCATCGCGCCGGTCTACGGCTCCCTGCGCGCCGGGCTCGTCGTGTCGCCATGGATAGCCGGCCGTCATCCCGGCGTGCTGGACGAGCGCCAGGCCCGCACGCTGCTGCAGGCCGCCTGCGCGTTGGCGGAACACGGCTTCTTCGAGTGGGACTACAGCGGCGGCAACCTGCTGGACGACGGCGAACGCGTCTGGCTCTACGACTTCGGCTACTGCTACCGCTTCGATGCGCTGACGCAGTTCAACAGCGCCGGCAACGGCACCGCACACCCGCGCCACCACCCGGTCGAGCGCATCGAGGGCCGCCATCTGTTCGGCGCGCTGCTGGACGCCGGCAGCGATGCCGACGCCCTGCCCCACTTCGTCGCCTTCAAGCGCCTGGCCGTCGACGCTTACGAGACCCTGGCCGAACGCCTCGCCACGCGCGGCGCCACGCCGGCGGTACTGGCCCACTACCGCGGCCTGGCCGCGCGCTGGCGCCAAGCTCTGGCGCAAGACCCGGCCCGCCTCTACCTGGCAGATGCCTGGCAGGCCCACGCCAGCGACCTGGCCGACGACCTGCACGGCCGCTCCTGCACGCCGCGCACGCTCAGGCGCGCCCAGTGGCTGGAGCGCGCCGTGCGCGAGCACGCCGCCACCTTGCGCAGCACCGGCACGCTGGCCGCCGAAGACGCCGCCCTCAGCGACGCCGCGCTGCTGCAGCGCTACCTCGACCGCGAAACCGAGGCCAGCAATTACCAGCTCTGACGGGGCTCGGCCTGCTTGAAGCATGATGCGGGCCGATGCACCCGCCGCCAACGCCCCTGCGCCGCCGCCCCCTGCTGGCCCTGCCCCTGCTGCTCGCCGGCCGGCCGCTGCAGGCCCAGGCCGCAGAAGGCGTGCGCATTCCGCGCCACATCAGCATGCCCGACCCGCAGCTGCTCTATGTGCGCCGCATCGTCGAGCTGGCGCTGAGCCGCGCCGGCAGCAAGCTGGAGGTTCGCACCGTCGACCTCGACATGACCCAGGGCCGCACCCTGATCGAACTGGCCACCGGCCACAGCCCCATCGACCTGATGTGGACCATGACCGACCGCTCGCGCGAGTCATCCGGCCTGCTGCCCGTGCGCATCCCCATCGACCGCGGCCTGCTCGGCTGGCGGCTGCTGCTGGTGCGCCGCAGCGAGCTGGCGCAATGGTCAAGCGTGCGCAGCCTCAAGGACCTGAGTGGCCGCCTGGCCGGCCAGGGGCATGACTGGCCCGACACCACCGTCCTGCGCGCCAACGGCCTGCAGGTGGGCACGAGCAGCGTCTACGAGGCCCTCTTCCGCATGCTGGCCGCCGGCCGCATCGACTACTTCCCGCGCTCCATCCTGGAGATCGACGCCGAACTGGCCGGCGGCCGCTACCCCGAGCTGGCCATCGCGCCCGACCTGATGCTGCACTACCCCGCGGCGGCCTATCTCTTCGTCAGCCCGAGCCGGCCCGAGCTGGCCGCCGAGCTGAAGGCGGGGCTGGAGGCGGCGGTGGCCGACGGCAGCTTCCAGCGCCTGCACCGTGAGCAGTACGGCAGCGTGATCAAGGCCCACCCGGTCTCGCCCGGGCGCGTGCTGAAGCTGAGCAACCCGCTGCTGCCGCCCGAGACACCCACGCGGCGCCGCGAGCTGTGGCTGCAGCCGGGCGAAACCATCTAGCTCATGCGCATCACGCGCTCCGCCTCTTCCAGCCGCGCATCCTCGATCTCGCGCAGCACGCTGGACAAATCCACCTCGCCCGGCTTGCGCTCGTAGCGGCCAGTCAGCGGCATGCCGGGCGCGAGCTGGCCGGCGGCGTAGATCGCCCAGATCTCCGGGCCGTACTGCGTGCCCAGCAGGGCCGGCGCGTACTGGCCGAAGAAGTTGCGCAGGTTGTTCACGTCGCGGATCAGCATGCGCGGCGCATGGTTGTTGCCGGCTGCGTCCACGGCCTGCGGCAGGTCGATGATGACCGGCCCGTCGGCGGCCAGCAGCACGTTGAACTCCGACAGATCGCCGTGGATGACGCCTGCGCACAGCATGCGCACCACCTCATCGATCAGCGTGGCGTGGTGCTGGCGCGCGTCGGCCTCGCTGAAGCTCAGGTCGTTCAGCCGCGGCGCGGCGTCGCCGTGTTCGTCGGCCACAAGTTCCATCAGCAGCACGCCGTCGTGGAAGTTGCCCGGCTGCGGCACGCGCACGCCGGCCGCGGCCAGGCGGTAGAGCGCGTCGACCTCGGCGCTCTGCCAAGCCGCCTCCTGCTGCTGGCGGCCATAAGTCGTGCGCTTGGTCATCGCGCGCGCCTGGCGGCTGTTGCGCACCTTGCGGTTCTCCGTGTAATCCACCGCCTGGCGGAAGCCCCGCTTGTTGGCCTCCTTGTAGACCTTGGCGGCGCAGGTGTCGTCGCCACAGCGCACCACGTAGACGTCGGCTTCCTTGCCACTCTTGAGCTGCCGCACGACGCTGTCGATCAGGCCCTCTTCAATCAATGCCTGCAGGCGCGGGGGTGCTTTCATGGGCGGATTCTCGGGCCTCGGCGGGCGGCGTCTGCCCAGGCAGCCGGCCGATCCTCCTACCCGCGTGAGTCAGCGGGGTGCAAACGCGACGGCCCGCTTCGTTAAAAAGCTGCAATTTCGCCGCTTCAGTCAAGCAACGAAATGCGGGATAAAGGCGCCAATGACGGCAACATAACGCTATATCCCCTTTTGGGTCGCATTCCTCGTGCTGCGGCTTTGCATGTGCAGTTCCTCGCCCAGTACTTTCTGATTCGCGACGGCAGCCCGACGGCGCTGCTGCTAGCCCACTACCAGCCCTGGCTGGTCGTCCTGTCGCTGGTGGTGGCCTCGCTGACCTCGGCGCTGGCCCTGCAACTGGCTGGCATGGCGCGCACGGTCGATGCGGGCCGGCCACGGCAGCTCACGCTGCTCAGCGGTTCGCTGGCGATGGGCGGCGGCATCTGGGCGATGCATTTCATCGGCATGCTGGCCTTCAGCCTGTGCACGCAGATCGCGTTCGACGCCGGCATCACGCTCGCCTCGATGCTCCCGGCCGTGCTGGCTTCCTGGGTCGCACTGAACCTGATCTCGCGCGGCACGCTGGGCCGCACGCAGTGGGTGCTGGGCGGCGTGCTGGTGGGCGCCGGCATCGGCGCGATGCACTACACGGGCATGGCAGCGATGGAGCTGACCGCCCAGTTGCGCTACGACCCGCTATGGTTCGGCGCCTCCATCGTCGTCGCCGTGTTGCTGGCGATGCTGGCGCTGTGGGTGCGCTTCGGGCTGGAGCACCGGGTGTCGAGGCTGACAGCCGTGCTGCTGGGCGGCCTCGTCATGGGCTGCGCGATCGCCGGCATGCACTACACGGCCATGGGTGCCGCGCGCTTCGTCGGCGCGCCGGACGAACTCTGCGTGGGCAGCGTCGACCGCAACGGCTTCATGGCGCTGGCCATCACCGTCGTGACGCTGACGATCAGCCTGCTGACCGCCGGCGCCAACGGCCTGCTGCGCTACCGTGCGCTGAACCGCCAACTGGGTCTGGAGCAGGAGCGCGCGCAGGCGCTACTGGACACGGCCGTAGATGGCATCGTCACGATCGACAACGACGGCGTGATTCGCTCGTTCAACGGCGCGGCGGAGCGCCTGTTCGGCTGGCCGGCTGGCGAGGCGCTGGGGCAGAAGGTGAGCGTGCTGCTGCCGGAGCCCGGCGCCGAGGGCCGCGAGGCGCAGGTCGCCCGCTACCTCAACATCGGCCATCGCGGCAGCGCGGCGGCGGAAGCCGGTGCCAGCGGTGACCGCGAAGTCATGGCCCGCCATCGCGACGGCCATCTGATGCCGATCCGCCTAGCCGTCGGTCGCATCGAGCACCACGGCGACCGTCACTACATCGCCTTCATCACCGACATCGCCGACCGCAAGCAGATGGAACAGGCGCTGCGCGACAGCGAGGAGCAGTACCGCAGCCTGATCGCCAACAGCCCCGGCGTGACCTTCCGCTGCCGGATCGACGAGCGCTGGAGCCTGCTGCTGGTCAGCGACGCGATGGAGACGCTGTCGGGCTGGCCCGCCGCGGACTTCCTGGCCGGGAGCATCCATTGCGGCGACCTGGTCCACGCCGACGACCGCGAGCGCGTCAACGCCACCATCCACGCAGCCCTGGCCGCCGATGAGTCCTACGCGGTCGAATACCGCCTGATGCGCCGCGACGGCGGCGAGCGCTGGGTCTCCGAGACCGGCCGTGGTGCGCGCGACGCCAAGGGCCAGGCGCGGTGGATCGACGGCGTGATCATTGACATCAGCGAAGCGAAGCGCCTGCAGCAGGAACTGACGCGGGCCAAGGAAAGTGCCGAAGCGGCGGTGGCGGCCAAGGGCGCCTTCCTGGCCAACATGAGCCACGAGATCCGCACGCCGATGAACGCCATCCTCGGCTTCACCGAACTGCTGCTGGACACCACGCTCGGCGAGCTGCAGCGCAAGCACCTGACAACCGTGCGCGGCGCGGCGCGCTCGCTGCTCGGCCTGCTCAACGACATCCTCGACACGGCCAAGCTCGAGAAGGGCGCAGTCGAATTGGAGCAACTCGACTTCTCGCTGCACGCCGTCTGCGAGCAGACCTTCAATTCGCTGCGCCTGGGCGCGCAGCGCAAGGGCTTGACGCTGCAGCTGGACTATCCGGACGCCGAGCCGCGCTTCTTCAAGGGCGACCCGCTGCGCATCCAGCAGGTGCTGGTCAACATGGTCGGCAACGCGATCAAGTTCACCGAGCGCGGCGTCGTGACACTGGCCATGCGGGTCGAGCAGGAGCAGGTCCATCTGCGCGTGATCGACACCGGCATGGGCATCGCGCCGGACCGGCTGGAGCGCATCTTCGACGCCTTCGCTCAGGCGGATGCGTCGACGACGCGCCGCTTTGGCGGCACGGGCCTGGGCACGACGATCTCGCGCCAGCTGGTGGAGCGCATGGGTGGCCGCATCACCGTCGAAAGCACGGAGGGCGTCGGCAGCTGCTTCCACATCTGGCTGCCGCTGCCCGCGGGCGAGGCGGTGGCGAACGCCGAGGAAGGCGCGCAGATGGTGCTGCCACCGCTGCGCGTGCTGGTCGCCGACGACGTGGCGCAGAACGGCGAGCTGTTGCAGTTGATGCTGGGCCGCGACGGCCACACGGTCCGCCTGGCCACCAACGGGCTTGAAGCCTTGCAGGCCTTCAGCGACCAGGACTTCGACGTCGTGCTGATGGACGTGCACATGCCCGAGCTGGACGGCCTGGGCGCCACCCGCCGCATCCGCCAGTTCGAACTCAGCCACAGCCGGCCGCGCACGCCGGTGGTCGCACTGACCGCCAGCGTGCTGGAGGAAGACCGCCAGGCTGCATTGGCCGCCGGCATGGACGGCTTCGCGACCAAGCCTATCGAGTCGGCCCTGCTGCGCGCCGAGATCGCCCGCGTGCTGGGCCTGGCGACGAGCATCGCTGCGCCGGCGCGCGCGGCCGGTGCCGACGAATACGCGGAGGCCGCTCTGGACTGCGCGCACGGCGTGCGTCTGTGGGGCAACGCGAGCGCCTGGCGGCGTGCGCTGCGGCGCTTCGCGCAAGAGCAGGTCCAGGGCGGGCCGCGCCTGATGGCCCTGCTGCGCAGCGGCGAATGGCTGGAGGCTCGCGGCCTGGTCCATCGCTGGCGCGGTGTGGCCGGCAGCCTGGCGATGCCGCTGTTGCTCCAGGCGACCAAGCCGGTCGAGGATCTGCTTCGCCGGGATCGGCATGACGAGGCCCTGGTGGCCGGCGAAGCGCTGGTGGCCGCGCTGGCCGATGTATTGGAGGCGATCACCGAGCTTTCGCAGGCGGCCAACACTTCATCGGCTCCGCTCATGGACGAACCGGCAAAGGAAGCGGGCAAGGCTGTGCCACCGGCTCTGCTGGCGCGCATGGACAAGGCGCTGCGGCACGGCGAGCTGGACGAATCGGCACTGGCCGAGCTGGTCCGGCATCAGGGTGCCGCGCGCTGCACCCCCTTGACCGACGCGCTCGACCAGTTCGACTTCGACGCGGCGCTGAGGGCGCTGCAGGCCTTGCGATGAACACGCCCGACAAACCCGACAAACGCCCCAAGCTGCTGCTCGTCGACGACGAGCCGGTCAACCTGCAGGTGCTGCGCCAGGTCTTGCAGGATGACTACCGGCTGCTCTACGCCCGCGACGGCCACAAGGCCCTGGAGCTGGCCCGCGCGGAATCGCCGCAGCTGATCCTGCTGGACGTGATGATGCCCGGCCTGTCGGGCCTGGACGTCTGCCGCACCTTGAAGGCCCAGCAAGCCACGGCCGCCATTCCGGTGATCTTCGTCACCGCCCTGTCGGACGCGCAGGACGAGGCCCAGGGCTTCGAGGCCGGCGCGGTGGACTACATCGGCAAGCCGATCAGCCCGGCGACCGTGCGGGCCCGCGTGCGCACCCACCTGCAACTGGTGCGCGCCGAGACGCTGCTCGAAACCCGGCTGCAGATCGTGCTGTGCTTGGGGCGGGCGGCCGAGTACAAGGACAACGAGACCGGCTGGCATGTGCTGAGGATGAGCCACTACTCGCGCATCCTGGCGCTGGCCGCCGGCTTCGACGAGGCCGATGCCGAGGACTTGATGCACGCCGCGCCCATGCACGACGTCGGCAAGATCGGCATCCCCGACGCGGTACTGCAAAAGCCCGGCCCGCTCGACGAGCGCGAGTGGGAAATCATGCGCCGCCACCCGCTGATCGGCGCCGAGATCCTTGGTGCACACCACAGCGGTCTGCTCTCCACCGCGAGCCGCATCGCGCAGGCCCATCATGAGAAATGGGACGGCAGTGGCTACCCGCATGGCCTCGCCGGCGACGACATCCCGCTGGAGGCCCGCATCGTCGCCATCGCCGATGTGTTCGACGCGCTCACCAGCGTGCGGCCCTACAAGAAGGCCTGGACCATCGAGCAGGCCTCGGAGCACCTGCGCGCGCAGGCGGGCAAGCATTTCGACCCGCAGCTGGTCGAGCTGTTCCTAGCCAGCCTGCCGGCCATCCTCGAGGTGCGCGAGCGCTTTCTAGAGGCGGGATAGATCGGGCAAACGAGCCGACAGCGGCGGCAGCCCGCTCGGCCCACCCACCAGGCGCTGGTCGTGCCGGTAGTCCTGATGCGGTTCGACCCGCCAGTCGCGCCCGAACTTGGCCGCCAGCGCGCGGGCGATCTCGTCGAAGCGCCACGCCTCGTCGGCATTGCTGTCCAGGTGGTGCACGCCGGGCAGCGGGCGTTCGATGAGGCCGAGCAACGCGGCGGCCGTGTCCGCCATGAAAGAGCAGGCCGGTGTCCAGGCGCTGCTGGCCTTCACGCAGCCATCGCGCTGCTGCCACTCGTCCAGCGTCAGCAGCATGTTGTTGCCCGGCCGGGTCTCGTCGATTTGCCAGCCGATGCGGGCGATGACGGGCCGCTGGTTGGCCAGCAGCACGGCGTCTTCGCATTCGGCCTTGTAGCGGCCGTAGTCGTTGCTGGAATTGCGTGCGCCGTCCACGTCGTGCGGGCCGTCAGGTATTGGGTCGAACACCATGACGGTGCTGGTGAACAGGAAGTTCGGGCAGCGCGAAGCCAGCCAGCCGGCAAAGCGCGCCGAGGCCATGCCGAGGTGGGCAATGGCGTCTACGGACTGCGCGGACAGCCAGGCGGCCGACAGGGCTTCGTTCTCGATGTCCACCGCGTTGCGGTCCCAGCCGATGACTTCGTGGCCCGCCGCGCGTGCGGCCTCGGCCAGGCGCGGGGCCAGCGTTCCGTTCAGGCCGGTGATGAGGATCTTCATGACAGCTTCCAGCCCCAGGGCTTGAGTTTGTGACCTTGCCAAGTCTGATCGGTCCTGGACAGGTTGACGGCCACACGAACGACGTCGCTGCCCAGCTTGCGCTCGAAGGCCATCACATCGCCTTGCGACGCCAGCAGCGTCACCGGCGCACCGTATTGCCCCGCCGCCAGCGCCGGATGCTTGTGCTTGAGCGCAATGAGCTGCTGGTAGAAGCCCGTCAACTCATAACTCTTCCATGCGATGACGTCCTTCTCGAAGAACTCCAGCTTCTTGGTCAGCCGCGACTCCTGGCCGTTGTAGATCAGCGGCATGCCGGGCAGCGTGAAGGTCAGCACGGCGAGCGCCTGGTAGGCATCGCCGTAGAGATCGGCATCGGTGCCGTGCCAGGAGTTGAAGTCGTGGTTGCTGGTGAAGCGCATGCGGTAGGCGTGGGCGGGATAGCCGGCCGGCTCCTTGGCCAGCCAGGCCTTGAGCAACGGCGCACCGGCCTCGCCCTTGCCGATCTTCTTGAACACCTGGTCCGCCAGGTCCCACGAGTAGGTCATGTCGAAGGCGCCGCTGGCGTGCAGGTCGACCGCGTCGGACTCGGCCAGCATGAACATCGGCTTCACCGCGTCAAGCTCCTTGCGCGCGCGCACCCAGAAGTCGGTCGGCACCAGGCTGGCCACGTCGCAGCGGAAACCGTCGAGGTCGACCTCGCGCACCCAGAACTTCATCGCCTCGACCATCGCGCTGCGCAGGCCCTCGCTCTTGTAGTTCAGCGCGATGACGTCGTCCCAATGCTCCTCGCTGGGCTGGCCTTCGTTGAAGGTGACGGGGTAGACCTCGCCCTTGGCGTTGAGCTTGAACCAGTCCTTGTGCGCCGTGGCCCAGACATGGTCCCAAGCGGTGTGGTTGGCCACCCAGTCGAGGATGACCTTCAGCCCGAGCTTGTGCGCCTGGGCCACGAAAGCCTTGGCATCTGCCAGCGTGCCGAACTCGGGGTTAACCGCCGTGTAGTCGCTGATCGAGTAATAGCTGCCCAGCGTGCCCTTGCGGTTGAGCTTGCCGATGGGCTGCACGGGCATCAGCCAGAGGATGTCGACGCCTAGCTCTTTAAGGCGCGGCAGGTCGGCCTGCACGGCCTGGAACGTGCCGGCCTGCGAGTACTGGCGCACGTTGACCTGGTAGATGACGGCCTGGCGCGTCCAGGGCAGATGGGGCATGTCGATGGGAGCGCTCATGGCAGGCAATGCGAGGGAAGAAGCGGCGGTCAGCACGGTGCGGCGGGTGGGCATGGGAGTCCTCATCGGGACGCCGCGCAATGGCGGGCGATGTAGTCGGCGTGGTCCGGCATCAACTGCACGCTGCCATGCACCGCGCGGTGCACGGCCTCCAGGTAGGCGTGCACGCGGTCGTCGGGCTGCAGCGCGGCGAAGGGGTGGAAGGTGTCGGGCAGCAGGTTCTGCCCGGCCATGACCTGCAGCCAGGCACTCTCGGCGAAGAGTTCGCTGTTGAAGCGTGTGACGCGGCCGTGGGCTTTGTAGAGATCGATCTTCTGCCGCAGCGACTCAGGCACGGCCATGTGGGCGCAGTCGCGCCAGAAGCCCGAGTCGTCACGTTGGTTGACGTGATAGTGCAGCACGATGAAGTCACGGATGCGCTCCCAGTGGAAGCGGCTCTGCGCGTTGAACTCGTCGATGTCTGCTGCGCTGAAGCCCCGATCGGGGAAGAAGTCGATCAGCAGCTGTATGGTCTGCTGCACGAGGTGGATGCTGGTGGACTCCAGCGGCTCCACGAAGCCACCCGCCAGGCCGATGGCGACGACGTTGCGATGCCAGGCCTTGCGGCGCACGCCGGCGGTGAAGCGGAGCGGTCGTGGGTCGGCCAGCGGCTTGCCGTCGAGATTGGCCAGCAGCGTGGCCGTGGCCTCGTCGTCGCTGATGTGGGCGCTGCAATAGACGTGGCCGTTGCCGATGCGGTGCTGCAGCGGGATGCGCCATTGCCAGCCGGCGCGGTGGGCCGTGGCGCGGGTGTAGGGCGTCAGCGGAGCCACAGACTCACACGGCACGGCCAGCGCGCGGTCGCAGGGCAGCCAGTGGCTCCAGTCGTCGAAGCCGGTCTTGAGCGTCTCCTCGATGAGCAGCGCGCGGAAGCCGGAGCAGTCGACGAACAACTCGCCTTCGATGCGCTCGCCGCCTTGCAGCACCACGGCATCGATGTCGCCCGACTCGGCGCGCGTCGCATGCGTGATGCGGCCCTCGGTACGCTGCACGCCGCGCGCTTCGGCGAGCTTGCGCAGGTAGCGCGCGTAGCGGCCGGCGTCGAAGTGGTAGGCATAGGCGATGTCGGCCAGCGGTGAGTTGGCCGGCTCCGGCCGCGCCGGCATGAAGCGGTTGGCCCGGGCCGCCATCTGCGTGATGGCGTAGTCGCCCAGCGGCCGCGCACGACCGGCCACGCGCATGCGGTGCCAGTACTGCTCGAAGCCGACGGTCCAGAGGTCCTGCCCGACGCGGCCGAAGCCGTGCATGTAGCGGTCGCCCATGCGGCCCCAGTTGACGAACTCGATGGCCAGCTTGAAGGTACCGCCGGTCTCGCGCAGGAACTCGTTCTCGTCTATGCCGACGATGCGGTTGAAGCGCTGGATCAGCGGGATCGTCGCCTCGCCGACGCCCACGGTGCCGATCTCGTCGGACTCCACCAGGCGGATGCGGTAGCGGTCGCCCACCACCGCTGCCAGGCCCAGGGCCGTCATCCAGCCGGCCGTGCCGCCGCCGACGATGACGATGTCTTGGATCAGCGCGGTCGGCATGCTCACATGCTCACATGCGCCTGGCCGCGCAGTGCTGGGCGATGTAGGCGGCGTGGTCGGGCATCACCTCCACGCACTTGGCGATGACCTCCCGCACGCCTTCCAGGTAGTCGTGCGTGTCTTGCTCGCTTTGCAGGTCGGCCAGCGGGTGGTGGCGCTGCGGCGTCAGGTTCTGGCCCTCCATGACCTGGATCCAGCCGACCTCGGCAAACAGCTCGTTGTCACGGCGCACGACACGGCCGTGGCTGCGGTAGAGGTCCAGCTTCTCCTGCAAGGCGTCCGGCACGGACATGTGGGCGCAGGCCTGCCAGAACGCTGAGTCGTCGCGCTGGTTCAGGTGGTAGTGCAGGATGACGAAGTCGCGGATGCGCTCGTAGTGGAAGCGGCTGTGGCGGTTGAACTCGGCGATGTCATTGGCGCTGAAGCCGCGGTCCGGGAAGAAGTCGATCAGCTGCTGGATGGCCGTCTGGATCAAATGGATGGACGTGGATTCCAGCGGCTCCAGGAAGCCGCTGGACAGGCCGACGGCGACGACGTTCTCCTTCCAGGCAAGCTTACGCATGCCGGTCTGGAAGCGGATGAGGCGCGGGTCGGCCAGCGGCTTGCCGTCCAGGTTGGCCAGCAGCGTGGCGGCGGCCTCGTCATCGCTGATGTGCTGGCTGCTGTAGACGTGGCCATTGCCGATGCGGTGCTGCAGCGGGATACGCCATTGCCAGCCGGCGCGGTGGGCCGTGGAGCGGGTGTAGGGCGTCAGCGGCGAGACGGACTCGCACGGCACGGCCAGCGCGCGGTCGCAGGGCAGCCAGTGCGTCCAGTCCTCGAAGCCGGTCTGCAGCGTCTGCTCGATCAGCAGGGCCCGGAAGCCCGAGCAGTCGATGAAGAGGTCGCCCGCGATGCGCTCGCCGCTTTCCAGCACGACGGCATCCACATGCCCCGGGTGTGCGCCCTCGCCTCGCCGCGTGGCGTGGGTGATCTTGCCCTCGATGCGCAGCACGCCGCGTTGCTCACTGAGCTTGCGCAGGTAGCGCGCGTAGAGGCTGGCGTCGAAGTGGTAGGCGTAGGCAATCTCGGCCAGCGGCGAGTTGCCGAGGTCAGTGCGTGGCGGCATGAACTTGTTGGCCAGCGCGGCCATGCGCGAGATGCTGTACTGCTCCAGCGGCTGCGCCCGGCCCGCGGAGCGCATGCGGTGCCAGTACTGCTCGAACTGCACGGTCCACAGGTCCTGCCCCAGCCGCCCGAAGCCGTGCATGTAGCGGTCACCCAGCTTGCCCCAGTTCACGAACTCGATGCCCAGCTTGAAGCTGCCGTTGGTCTCGCGCACGAACTCGTTCTCGTCGATGCCGACGACACGGTTGAAGCGCTGGATCATGGGGATGGTCGCCTCGCCCACGCCGACCGTGCCGATCTCGTCGGACTCGACGACACGGATGCGGTAGCGACCGCGCAGCACGGTGGACAAGGCAGCGGCAGTCATCCAGCCGGCGGTGCCGCCGCCAACGATGACGATGTCTTCGATCAGGGGCATGGAAGAGACGATGAATGAGAGCGGTCGCGATGTTGGCACGCCCGCGCGATGTAAAAAACCCTTGCCGGATCGCTCCGGCAAGGGTTGTGACGCTAGCAGCCGATCAGGAGATCAGAACTTGTAGTTCACACCCATCAGGTAGGTCTTGCCATAACGGGTGTACTGCTTGGTCTGCGTCGGGTCGTTGTTGTAGTACTCGACGTAGGGCTCGTTGCCCAGGTTGTTGACCTGGAACACGACCGACAGGCCCTTGGCGGCGCCGCTCTGGAACTCGTAGCCGAGCTGCAGGTCGGTGACCTTTTCCTTCTTGACGTACTCATACGTGCGGTCGGCGCCGAAGCCTGTCACCTCACCCATGAAGCCGTCACGGATACGCGTGCTGATCCGCGCCGAGAAGCCCGACTTCTCGTAGTAGGCCGTCAGGTTGTAGGTGTTGGGCGACAGGCCCGGCAGCGGGCGCGAGTCGCCAGGGCCGAACGGGCTGATCTTGCTGTCGACATAGGCGTAGCTGAGCTGCACGCCGAAGCCGTCGAGCACGTTGGACACCAGTTGCAGCGGCAGCGACACGGCCAGCTCCACGCCTTGCAGCGAACCGCCCGTGCCGTTGGCCTGGGTGGAGTACTCGCCGATGGTGGTAGGCGGAATGACGGTACCCGGGGGCACCAGCGTGCCGAAGCGCTCCTTGAAGTCGATGCTGAGCTTCTGGCTGTAGATGTAGGTCTTCAGGTCCTTGTAGTACGCGGCCAGGGACACGTAACCCTTGTTGCCGAAGTAGTACTCATAGGACAGGTCGACCGCATCGGCCTTCCAGGGCTTCAACTCGGGGTTGCCACCGTCGCCGGTCCACATGCCCGGCTTTGTCGGGTCTTGGCCCGGTTGCAAGCGCGTGTTGTCCACGCTGTAGGCCTGCGTGGCGCGCAGGTCGTCCATGCGCGGGCGGGTGATCTGGCGGGCCAGGCCGAAGCGCAGGTTCTGGTTGCCGGCCACCTGCCAGGTCAGGTTCAGGCTGGGCAGCACGTCGGTGTAGCTGGTGCCGCGCGTGATCGGTGCCTTGGCCAGGGTGGCCGCCTGCACGCTGAAGGCCGTCGAGCTCTGCTTGGCATTGATCGCCTGCACGCCCAGGTTGCCGCGCAGCGGCATGCCCAGGAACTCGGTGTCGATGTCGGCCTTGGCGAAGACGGTGGAGATGTCTTCCTTGACGGTCCAGTCCTTGTTGATGATGTCCTTGTGAACGTTGCCACGCAGCGTGTAGAACTGCTCGGCGGCGGCGCGGGCGTCATACGAGATGAAGTTGCCCAGGCCGGCGTAGGCCATGCTGTTGGGGTCGGACAGCAGGCCGGCCGGGATGGTTGTCGGCGAGGTCTTCAGGTCCATGAACCATTCGGGCACGACGCGCGACTTCTCACGCTGCGTGAAGTTCAGGCCAATCTCGCTGCCGCTAAAGAAGGCGAAGTCCTGTGAGAAGCGCGCAACCACCCGGGCCGCCTTGATCTCGTCCTTGACCTCGGGCTTCTTGATGTAGCCCGCCTGGCCCCAGCCGCCGGCGTCCACCAGCTTGATCAGCGCCGGGTCGGCGTAGTTCAAGCCGGCCGTGATGCTGGGGAGGCCACCGCCCTGAGGCATGACGACCTTGAACGTGTCCAAAGCACCCGAGCCGCCAGGGCCGGTGCCGGCATACATCTCCATGATGGATTCGTTGCGCTCGGCCTTGGACCAGCTCAGGTCACCCACCAGCGTGACCGCCGGGTTCAGCACCAGCTTGCTGTTCCAGCCGATGGCGTTGATGGTGTCCTTGCGGTCGTTGACGTCGTGGCGCAGCACGGGCTTGACGCCAACGTAGTCGCCCTGGGTCAGCACGCCACCGGTGATGGTGTTGCCAGACGTCACAGCACCTTCGACGACCGGGTTGTTCAGCCCCTGCGCACCCCAGGCCAGACCGGCTTCGAAGCCACGCTGCAAGGCGTTGCGCTCATAAGTCGTGTGGTAGACGTCGACAAGCGTCTCGAAATCCTTGGAGGGCTTCCACTGCAGCACGCCCATCAAGCCATTGCGCACCTGCGAGGCCGACTCGTTGCGCAGCTGCACGCCGCCCGGCAGGCGCACGTCGATGTAGGTTTTGCCGTTGATGACTGTCGGATTCTGAGTGTCGTTCCCGGTGGTCGGGTAGCCCCAGCTGCGGTAGTAGTTGTTCTGGTTCGGCGAATCCAGGCGCGCATAGCCCAACGCGATGCCGACAGTGCGGTCGGCGGACTGGTCGATGTAGGAGAAGCTGAAACGGCTGCCCGTGTCCTTGGCGGCACCCGGGTTCAGGCGGCCCAGCGAGTTCTTCTCGCCGCGCAGGTTCACGGCCATCGTGCGGCCCGCGAAGTTCAGCGGGCGCACGGTCTGCAGGTCGATGGTGGCGGACAGGCCCTGGCCGATCAGCGCGCCGTCCGGCGTCTTGTAGATGGTCACGCCGCTGAGCAGCTCGGACGGGTACTGATCGAACTCGGCAGAGCGGTTGTCGCCGGTGCTGACCTGCTCGCGGCCGTTCAGCAGCGTGGTGGCGAACTGACCGGGCAGGCCGCGAACTTGCACTTCCTGGGCGCGACCGTTGAYGCGCTGGGCAGCCAGGCCGGGCAGGCGGCCGATGGACTCGGCGATGGACGAGTCGGGCAGTTTGCCGATGTCTTCGGCCGAAATGGCTTCGACGATGGAGTCGTTGTTGCGCTTGACCGAGATGG